>NZ_JBDKEE010000139.1:0-374 GCF_051130085.1 Enterobacter sp. PTB | reverse complement strand
TTATTGGTGCTGCCAGCAAAACAAAAGCCCCTCTGCCGCTGATTTTTGCTTCCGCAATGGCACCTGTTTCTCTGCTTTGCCAGGGATTAACGGATGTCAGCCCGGCAGAAGGTCTGACATTTCCAGTGTCATGTAATTTTTGTACTGTAGCAGAATCAGGAGAACGTAAGTCTACAGTGGATAAACTTTTTATGGCCCCAATACATGAGTTTGAGCATGAGGCCGGGATTCGGTATGGCAATGCGATTCAACTGTATGAGACTGAACGGGAAATATGGGAGGAGGAACTTAAAGCTCTGAAAAGTACCCTGAATAAACTGGTCAAAAAAAACCAGCCAACAGAGGAGATTAAAGAGAGTATCAGGGCACACCGG
>NZ_JBDKEE010000138.1:0-380 GCF_051130085.1 Enterobacter sp. PTB | reverse complement strand
ATAACATGTGTGTCGTTTCAATTTTCAGCTTGATCCAGATTTTTAAAGAGCAAAACTTCGCAGTGCACCTTTTCAGGTTCACTCTGAAGTTTTCTTGTTTTCGCAGTAAAAGATGGTGGAGCTATGCGGGATCGAACCGCAGACCTCCTGCGTGCAAAGCAGGCGCTCTCCCAGCTGAGCTATAGCCCCATCGTATGACCAACCTCTTCAAATCTGCATGACAGATTTGGTAGGCCTGAGTGGACTTGAACCACCGACCTCACCCTTATCAGGGGTGCGCTCTAACCACCTGAGCTACAAGCCTGTAGAGGTTTTTTACTGCTGTTTTTCATCAGACAATCTGTGTGAGCACTACAAAGGCAGGTTCTTTAAGGTAAGGA
>NZ_JBDKEE010000137.1:0-397 GCF_051130085.1 Enterobacter sp. PTB | reverse complement strand
GCAGAAGCAAGCACCGAAAAGTTACTCATCCGCAGAAAGCCGGTAAACCGGGATCCGGCGGATCGTACCGGTGAGATTATCAGACACCTCTGTTTCTGATGTTGCGATAGCCATACCCGATTTGCGTAACCGCTGCACATCAGCGGCGATTCGCTGAATACCAAACCAGAAGAGCCCGTCGAGTGCGGTTACCTGTAGCCCACCTTCCAGCGCCAGCCTGAGCCGTTCGCGTGGTGCTTTCACTTCTCTGGCGATCTGCTGATAAGGCGAGGCCGTTACACCAGTGGGATCCAGGCGCCGGATGCGTGTTACCATGCGGTACTGAAATTCGTTCGGGATCCTGCTGAGATCGGTTTGCAGGCTCCAGACGCAACCAAAACGCTTCCCGTTGAAGACA
>NZ_JBDKEE010000136.1:0-398 GCF_051130085.1 Enterobacter sp. PTB | reverse complement strand
GGCCCGCCGTCGTGTCATTGGTCTGCAGGGGACGCGTTGCCCCGTAGCCCTGCACTGCAAAACAGCTTTCCGGCACGCCGCCGGTGTCGCGCATCCAGTCGCGTACCGCTTCGGCACGCTTCAGCGACAGCGTCTGATTAAGCCCCTGACTGCCGGTGTTGTCGGTATGCCCGCTGACCACAATCAGCCAGCCCGGCCTTGCCTTAATGCCAACCAGCGCATTCACCAGCACCTTTGTGGAGTCAGGTCTGAGGGTAGATTTGCCCGCTGAGAACAGCGACAGGCTGTCCAGGCGTATCGTTTGCGCTGGCGCGGCCGATTTCCGGGGCGGCTCCTGCGCAGACTGTGGCATAACAGGTACCACACCATCCGCCACCTGCTGCAGCGCCAGCAGCAGC
>NZ_JBDKEE010000135.1:0-398 GCF_051130085.1 Enterobacter sp. PTB | reverse complement strand
AACGAAACTCCCATTCCACGCCGCTGAAATTACTGGAGCCGTCTTCATTTTCCAGCGGCGTGCCATCCAGGTAGATATCCCTTGCCGTCAGGTTGCCGGCGAATTCACCCTCGCCCAGCGCTATCAGGATTTTGGCTTTTGCGACAGACTGGAGATCGTCAGGCTGTTCAACAGGTGTACGGGCGCTGGGGCTTCCGCCCTTACGCCCCTTGATTGCTTTTGCCATATTGCGTCCGTAAAAAAACCACCCGAAGGTGGCTGGAGAATGGATAACCGGGGAAGGATTACTGTTTGTCTTCGACGTATATTCCCGCCGAGATAATGGCACCGCCAATCTGGCGTCTGCCGTACAGCAGCGGAACCGGATAGCCCTGAGAGGCGGTATTGGTCACCCCGCC
>NZ_JBDKEE010000134.1:0-401 GCF_051130085.1 Enterobacter sp. PTB | reverse complement strand
ATCGAGTCTGGCTGGAGTGGTAAAACATCTTCCCCGGGGGATAGCCTGCTGGCTGGCGCTGGATTGTGACACTGACCTGGAGTCCGAGGTTAAGCCTCTTCTCATCAATAAATTTTTGCAGGTGACCGGAAGCACTTTTCATCTTCTCTCTGAGAGAGGAGCGGCTGCGTTTGACTTCTGGCTGGATCAATGCCATGAGGTGCCGGCTATCCTTGTTGCTGTCACATTTTCTCTTCCGTCCATTCCCCGGGCTGGAGAGGCTGATGCTGTGACCATGATGGTGCTCTGCAACCGCAAATCGGTGGCATTTCCTGACGCCCCCCGTCTCCACAGACCTGAAAAAGGCCGTAATACTACCCTCGTGAAAACCCTG
The DNA here is from genome assembly GCF_051130085.1 of Enterobacter sp. PTB. Classification (NCBI taxonomy): domain Bacteria; kingdom Pseudomonadati; phylum Pseudomonadota; class Gammaproteobacteria; order Enterobacterales; family Enterobacteriaceae; genus Enterobacter; species Enterobacter sp. PTB. Next base: position 28 of record NZ_JBDKEE010000134.1, on the reverse strand, counting down.
AACAGAGCCCTGCTGTGGGCCGGAATTG
>NZ_JBDKEE010000133.1:0-403 GCF_051130085.1 Enterobacter sp. PTB | reverse complement strand
CGTCAGCGCTACCTGCCGCATCCGGCCCATGATGCGCTGAAATCCATTTTCAGACTGGTGCTGCAGGATATTGTCGTGCTGGATTTTACGCTTGCACCTGAAAACGTGGCTGTCGGGTGAGTTGTTACAGGTCGGACTATGAAAAATCTGTTAAGGGATGCCATCAGGCAGAGGCCGTCCCGGCAATACGGTAAAAAGAAGTATCTGTGGCGTGCAGGAGATAAATTCAGCGGGTTATGGCTGATTAAGTTCGGTGTGGTCAAAACGTTTTATCTCAACGCTAACGGTGACGAGCAGATAACCGGCTTTTACCTGCCCGGCGAGTATATTGGTGTGGAGGAACTGCCTGGCGAATGCCACCGGGGGTATGCGAAGGTGATTGACGACTGCGCGGTGTACCACC
>NZ_JBDKEE010000132.1:0-408 GCF_051130085.1 Enterobacter sp. PTB | reverse complement strand
ACGGTATACATTCCCTCTCGGATTTAGTCGCCGATTTTGTTGTGCTGATTGCCAGTATCAAAAGCCGCCAGCTACCGGACAGCGATCACCACTACGGGCACTGGCGTTATGAGAATAGCGCATCGATGATACTGGGTACGCTGTTATTTTTGGTGGGCGTGGGCATGCTCTGGTCGGCTGTCGGGAAAGTACTACATCCGGAGACAGTTCCGGTGGTACACGTTATAGCCCTCTGGGTTGCCCTGGGCGCTCTTGCCGCCAAAGAACTGTTGTTCCGCTATATGCTCGCTGTCGCGACACGGATTAAGTCTTCACTGTTGATTGCAAATGCCTGGCATGCCCGTTCAGACGCGGCGTCATCGCTGGTGGTAGCGACGGGTATCATCGGGAATCTCATGGGGCATCCGT
>NZ_JBDKEE010000131.1:0-419 GCF_051130085.1 Enterobacter sp. PTB | reverse complement strand
AGATGAATCATCCCCGCCATTTGCTCTGAAATTTTAGCGGCGCAGGTGGGACTGCTGCCGTTTTTCATAATCATCCCGACAATCCGCATCACAAAAATGCGCGTTATCCAGCGATTCATTGCAGTTATGACACCGTCCGGTAACGGGCAGCGACGCCCGCGTTCTGCCATTCAGCAGTTGCGCCATTCTTGACTGTTCGGCCTGGCTGGCCAGATCGCCCTCATCCATTTTTACCTCTCCTTAACCCCACAGAAAACGGGGGACTATACAAACGTTAACGCCGTATTATCCGTGATCGGCAGCACACTTAGCAGCGGTAATACCGCCACCGCCAGGCGGTATACTGGCTTACGACGTGGTGTCGTTGTCCAGATGCCAGCGGTGGATGATACGGTGCACGAACGGGCTTATCAGCACGC
>NZ_JBDKEE010000130.1:0-449 GCF_051130085.1 Enterobacter sp. PTB | reverse complement strand
CTTACTGTTTATGCCCCTACGCATAGTGGGATTCACCGCAACAGTAAAGCACACTGGAAACTTTGACCCGGTACGGGCAGCACTTAGTCATTATCGCCAGTATGCTTTACTGTTCGCCCTCCGGTCACTCCGGGTTAACCCTTCATCGCAGACCGGAAGGCTTAATATGGAGCGGTCAGCGGGAATCGAACCCGCATCATCAGCTTGGAAGGCTGAGATAATAGCCATTATATGATGACCGCAATAACGAGTTGCACGGTGCCGGGTGCTTCCCGGTGGGTTATTCACCCGCGTTCGTCGGCTGATTAGGAACTCAGAACGCCCCTCCGCTAGGGGGATTCACCGTACATTGAAACTGGTGCGCTGTACTGGAGTCGAACCAGTGACCACTGCTTTCGGAAAGCAATACTCTATCCATCTGAGCTAACAGCGCTTTGGTGGCCCCTGCT
>NZ_JBDKEE010000012.1:0-167804 GCF_051130085.1 Enterobacter sp. PTB | reverse complement strand
TTATTGGTGCTGCCAGCAAAACAAAAGCCCCTCTGCCGCTGATTTTTGCTTCCGCTATGGCGCCTGTTTCCCTGCTTTGCCAGGGATTAACGGATATCAGCCCGGCAGAAGGTCTGACATTTCCTGTGTCATGTAATTTTTGCACTGTAGCAGAATCTGGAGAACGTAAGTCTACGGTGGATAAGCTTTTTATGGCCCCAATACATGAGTTCGAGCGGGAAGCCGCGATTCGGTATGACAATGCGATTCAGCAGTATGAGACTGAACAGGAGATATGGGAGGAGGAACTTAAAGCACTGAAAAGTAAATTGAATAAACAGGTCAAAAAAAACCAGCCAACAGAGGAGATTAAAGAGAGTATCAGGGCACACCGGGAAATTATTCCGCAGGAGCCGACACGGGTACAACTACTGGGCAGTGACATTACCCCTGCAGCTTTGCAGTTTCAGTTGCATAAGGGGGGAGGATCGATGGCATTACATTCCGCTGAGGGGGATATCATTCTGGGAGGGCAGGCAATACGGAATCTGGGGATGCTTAATGACTTGTGGGACGGAGCACCATTTACGGTATCCCGGCGGTGCTCGGAAAGTTTCACCGTTCACAATGCCCGGCTGAGTGCATGCCTGATGGTACAGGATGCGCCTTTACGTAAGTATTTCAGACGGGCACAGCAGCAGGCCCGGGGAAATGGCTTTCTGGCCCGGTTCTTTTTTTCCCGCCCTGAAAGTACGATTGGTACACGAACTGGATATATTCTTGAAAATTACCGGCAATTCCTGATCCCGTACCATAAACGTCTTCAGGAACTTCTGGAGAACTATGTCCAGAAGATAGAAGCCGGAGTTCCAGTACGTCAGGAAAAAATGACTTTTACGCCGGAAGCACAGCTGCAATGGGGAGCGATGAGTGAGTACCTGGAACAAGAGATGACTGAGAATGGTCGTTATGGTTCCCTGCGCGATTTTGCCTCCAAAGAAGGGAATAAGGTGGCACGTCTCGCGGCACTGTTCCATTACTTTAATGGCGATGAGGGTGATATTCCCGAAGAGACGTTGATGAATGCTCAGAAGGTCAGTGAATGGTATCTGAACGAAGCGCTTTATTTGTTTGGTGCTAAACCGGAACAACCTCAGCATGTTCAGGATGCCGAGCTGTTATGGCGATGGCTGCATGATCGCTTTATGGATAATAACGGTCAGCCCCTGACGAGAAGCTGGATAAGCCCCAGGGTGCCAAATCTGCTTCGCAGGCCGGGTCGGTTACAGCCAGCACTGGAAAACCTGCGGAATACTTACCGGATATCGATGATGCATAATGGCAGAACGCTGCTGATTGCTCCTTATGATTTCAGGTGGTAAACAAGAAACTGGTGGCTTTACTGATAGCGAATTGAACGATACTGATACAAAAAAGCAGCTAAATCTGCAAAGTTAAGCAGGTTTAGCTGCTAAAGTGATTCACTAAGATGTATAAGTCATTAGACCTAACATTTTTTGAAGGCAGTACTTCACAACAATTACTGTATATAGGGAACAATATGACAGGTAAATCTGAAGGCAACAAAGAAAAGGGAAATAGCAAAAACAGAACATATTATTCTGAGGTGCTCGCCAGAGCACGATGCGAACCTCATAACGCCACCCCCCAGGAATTTGACTGGTTTTGCATGGGAAATTATCAATTTATACGCACCCTGAGTGTGAGGAACCTAATCTGTGAACTGGCAATCCGGACCGATCTGGGAATTGTGGCTAACACAAAAAGCGGACATGGCATAATAACCAAAAAATTATTTGATGAAATATATACTGACATTACATCCGGACGACCGAATATAAGCACCCGATTTTTATCTGATATGAGCAGACCTGAAATTATTAAACTGTCGGAAGATCTTAACAATGATTTAAAACATGAAAGAACCCCTGTCAGAGAGCTTAACGTACAGGACATATATGATTGCTACGAAGCATTGCTTGCTGGGGATGGTGATACATATTCACTCGCCCAGCTACATTCTAAACATCCTTGTTGCTGCCTTAACAAGATAGTCTCTGAGGATAAAACCAAGACACTACTTACCGAACTTCAGACACGCGGCGTAGAATTTATTTATCTTTCTGTTGACCCTTCTTATAGTGATCTGCAACTCATTGACTCATTCAAAAAAGTACTAAACGACGTCCGTAATAAAAATCATCTTTTAACTGAAAGTGAAGAGAAAGAGCATGTCCTTAGTAAACATAAATTACTTTCCATTGAACATGCCAAAATCATACCACTGATGGACCTTGTCATCTGGCAGGTCAAGAATAAGAAAGCACTGGATTTACGGCAAATCTATAATTTGCTGGAAAGTAACTCCTTGGATGCACGCGCTGTAGATACTGATTATCACCTAGGCAATTTCATTACACGCGTACTCGAACCCTTCGAACAAATCCTCAATGAAGGTAAACTCACCCCCCTTCTTAATACTTTTCGTTTAAAAATAGTGAGTTATGAAAAGTCACTTAGAGAGGCCAGTGAGGGATTTTAGATTCATGGATTTACATTTTTTTCAATATGTTTTTGAAATTATCTATTCATAGCGCTCACTTGGCCCTGTCAATTCTAACCTGTTGCTTCTCCAAGGGTACGATTAAGGGCAAAATGATGAAAGATAAAGAGCAGCAAGATGAACAGCAGTTCAAACTGATTGATTTGAAGTTTATTTGTGAAAATACCGGATTATCAAAGGCATTTATCTACAAGCTGATCGGTAATGACCTGTTCCCGCCGCCACTAAAACTTGGCCGTTCCAGTCGTTGGTTTCTTAGCGAGTTCCTTGAGTGGCTGAATAGCCGTCGTAGGAAGTAAGGACCCGGCTATGAACTGCTGATTTGTCCGGTAGCAAAAGGCAGCATGTTACGGCTGGGGCACTAACTTTCCTTAATGTGACGATGAATATGTTAGGTAGAAGTTCGGTATTATATTCATAATGTGTAACTACGGACAGGCTGCGGAATGAAAGGTTATTATGGTTCTTATTATATATTAGGTGTTAACTTAACCGATTGTAATTAAACCAAGTTGAATAATACTAATAAGGCATTAATAAATACGATCACACCTGTCTTAAAAGCAGGCGACTTTACTTGTTGCACATAAAACAAAACCAGTATAATCAGTACTTATGATAGAGATAACCTGAGAGAATTTCTTCTATCTAGCCTAGATTATTATTTATTTTAATAACATAAAAAAGAGGGTAGAATATAATGTCTTCTGACAGCTTTTTTGATATAGAATCTACCAGTATGCATGTGTCTACCGATGATACTACACTCGTCATCACTCATGATCTTGATACTGTACAAATACAGCAGAGGTTACTCTCCATATTAAATAAAATTATCAATTCCGAAGCTGTTGCATTCGAACTTAGCATAACAGGTGATTATAAAAAGTCTATAACTGGTTATCAGCTTGAAGAAGCAATCAGTGGATTATTTAAAATAGAAAAGAACATCAATGAATATCAAAAATTACATCCAACAATACAACTATTCAGCATAACGCTCAATACCCATAATCTGGATGAATTGTCAGCATCAAGGGTTGTAGAAGTAAATAACTGGTTGAGGCTATTTCGGGAAGAGGCTAATTCAATCTCGCATAAACGACTGTTGCGTAATTTCCAGCGAGCAGCCAGTAAAAATCTGAAGGGAGCCCTGGACTATGTGAATCATCTTTTTGAGCATCATTCCCGTTTACTGGTGGTCCGTATTGATCTGTCCTATCAGAAAGCAATCGTTAAAAACAGAGCGATTCCATCCGATATAACACGATTACACCGTAAGCGTTTATTTAAACGGGTTCAGTCGCACCCATTATTTAAGCATTGCCTAGGGTATATCTGGAAACTTGAATACGGACAGTACAAAGGATTTCACTATCACACATGCTTTTTCTTCAATGGCAGTAAAGTTCGGCGTGATATCACTCTGGCACGTAGTATTGGTGAGTTATGGAGGAATGAGATCACCGAGGGTAAAGGGCTGTACTTTAATTGTAATGCGATTGCGAATAGCTACGTCCAGTCAGGGATCGGTGACATTCATTACACCAATCAGGCGAAACGAGGTACGTTACAGAAGGTAATTACCTATATAACCAAGGTTGATACGGCTGTTCGTTTGATTTTACCTCAGGGAGCTCGCACATTTGGACGTGGGGAGTTTGTTTTACGAAAAGAAGAAACACGTGGTCGTCCCCGTTCTAGTGAAGAACTGCCTTTATCTATACGATAAAGGCATTGTATTACAGCAAAAATCAAATGAATCTAATTACGGTAAAAGAGGTAATCCTAATTCTTTTAGAAATTCGTTATGTTTTTGAGTTGCTGACTTAATCTGGCCATCCAGAGCAATCAGCTCAGAATGTACTGAAGCTAGTTTAATTTCTTCCTCAGCCTCAGTCGTACTCACATAGCGTGCAATATTCAGATTAAATTCATTCTTCTCAATCTCTTCCATGCTGACGCGACGTGCGTAGCGCGGCTCTTCCTTTCGGAACTGATACGTATTAATAATTTTTTCGATATGCCCAATTTCACCATCAGGCATTTCGTCCGTTCTAAGCAGTTGATTTTGCCGTTTACCCGGTTCGAAATGTTCGGCGGCATTGATGAACAATACATCATCTGGCTTTTTGCATTTTTTTAGTACCAGAATGCATACTGGAATACCTGTAGAAAAGAACAGGTTCGCAGGCAGACCAATTACTGTATCGATATGGCCATCCTTCAGCAGCTTTGTGCGGATGCGTGCTTCAGCACCGCCTCGGAAAAGTACACCATGAGGAAGAATAATTGCCATAACGCCATCTTCTTTTAAAAAATGGAAGCCGTGCAGAAGGAAGGCGAAATCGGCAGCAGATTTAGGTGCCAGGCCATGATTTTTAAAACGTACATCATCAGCTAATGCTGATGTAGGTTCCCAACGATAGCTGAATGGGGGGTTAGCGACCACGGCATCAAAACGGGGTATTTTAGCCGGATTGGTTTCGCGTAGCATGTCCCAATCGTTGAGCAGGGTATCACCGTGGAAAATATCAAACTCGGAATCTTTCACCCCGTGCAGCAGCATGTTCATGCGCGCAAGGTTGTAGGTGGTGACGTTCTTCTCTTGTCCGTAAATCTTGCCAATGCCGTGTGGCCCCATCAGGTGACGCACGTTGAGCAGCAACGAGCCGGAACCGCAGGCAAAGTCGAAAACACTATCCAGGTGCGAGCGTTTGCCCGTAGCTGGTTCCTGGCTGTCCAGAGTGACAATGGCTGACAGAATGTCTGAAATACGTTGCGGCGTGTAGAACTCACCGGCTTTCTTACCTGAGCCTGCTGCAAATTGGCCGATCAGATATTCGTAAGCATCACCTAACGTGTCGCTATCGGTCGAGAACTGTTTTAACCCCTCAGCAATCTCTTTGATTATCTTACAAAGACGGTCATTTCTTTCACCGTATGTTTTGCCAAGTTTTTCTGAGGCAAGGTTGATTTCCGAAAACAATCCCCGGAAAGCACTGGCGAAAGATTCTTCTTCAATGTACTTAAAGCCAGCCTGTAATGTATTAAGCAGCTTCACGTTTTGGGTTCGTGCCATTTCAGCAATACTCGCCCAAAGATACTGAGGCTCGATTACGTAATGCACTTTACGGCGCATCAGTTTTTCAAACTCAGGAACATCCTGATCATTTTGTTCATACCACAGAGTCAGCGGCGGATGACGCCCACCCTCTTTCTGTTTAGGGTAGTCTGGTCCCAGTTCTTTTTGAGCAGCAGCTTCGTAATTGTCCGACAGATACCGAAGGAATAAAAATGCCAGCATATAATCACGAAAATCATCCGCATTCATGGCACCGCGCAATTGATCGGCTATATTCCAGAGCGTTTTGCCCAGTTTTTGTTTTTCAAACTCAGTCATGTTTTTTCTTCACCTTCCTCAATCTGTTGAGGAAATAAATCAGGATTAAATGGATAGCGCTTCAGGAAATCGTTCAGAATTTTTTTGAAGTAGGCCTTGTTCTCATCGAGCATCTGCTGCGGTTCATAAAGCGAGTAATTACCATGGCTGAGGATATTGATCAGGCGTGCGTACAGAATTCCGTCTGGATCGTCATTATCCTGTTTGATGCAGGCCGAAAAACTCCTGTGACCATGGAAGCTCGCTGTCTTCTCCAGGATCGTGCGCAGCATGTTAAAGTGGTGAGTGAACAGCCGATCTTCATGCGCGGCCTGGTACAGTTCGGCTAGGGCGGCAACGTGGTGGAAGAAAGGCGTATCGTACTCTTCGGGCCGCAGTAAATAGCCGCCGCTGGTCTGATGTTTGTTGACGACGTACCGACGGGCGTTTCCTAGCTCATTGCACAGCACATTGAAGAACAAAGTGTGGTGCGTGGAAACCACCGTCTTGAGCTTGTTGTCCTTTCGTTTCAGCAGTTGCGCCAAGTGATTGGCAACAGCGATCGCGTTGTGTTCATCCAGCGACGAAATCGGGTCGTCGATATAGAGGTACTTTACCCACTGATAAGCCTCAATTTCTGGATCCATCGCCAGTTCTATCACTGCCAGAAAAAAGCACCAGATAAAGATGTTTTCCTCGCCGCGCGATACCTTGATATTGTCAACTATTTTCGTTTTCTCATCTTCACCATTCTCTCCCTTGACAACGACTGTGCGTGAGAAACGTACAGCCCACTCCGCTCCTTGTGTATCAATACGAAAATCGAAATCAGCATAACGCCGCAGCAGAGGACGAATACGGTTGTCCATTTCCAGATCGAACAGACCCTGAAAGAATCGCGAATCCCGGTTAAGTAGCAAACGTCGATCTTCATCGCCTTCCAGATCGTTGTTCCAGTGGAACAGATCTTCAGTGAACGCGTTGAAATACAACGTATCGCGGACTTTGTCCTGCTTTCTCATGTCTTTAAAAGACATAGACAACCGGGTCTTTCCCGTGCCGTTGTAAGCATAGAGCAGGATGGCCTTTTTGTTGTCCAGTTCGCTGCGCAGATGAACCGCCAGAATGGAAAGTTCAGGAAAAACAAGTGGATCATTCTTCTTCATCACTATTCCCCATCCATAATCATCCAGGCTTTGTGGTAGATCGCACCTTCTCTACCTAAGGCCTCACTCCAAACTTGCTCCGGTAACTTTTCTAAACGTTGACGAATAGCTGGCAGCGAATCCTCCTGCGTTAATCGTAAAGCTTCAGCCAAACGTGGCGCAGCACGGCGAGGAACTCCCAAAAGACGTAGTGAAACCGCCTCATCCCTGGCAACACCGTAGTAATCCTGCGATGGAAGATTATATAACCGGCTACGCTCCTCATCATCCAGTTCTGCCGTGGTAACGCCGTATTGCTCAGACTGGTAAGTTATATGCCAAGTCATGCAAGTACCTCATCCAGCACCGGGAACAATTGCTGCATCAAGCCCCTCTTGTGGATTTTCAGGGCGTCTATTCTCTGGCTTTGGGCGGTGATCAGTTCGTCGAAGGGAGAGAGACAGTTAGCAATCTTGCTCTGCTCATTCTCTGTTGGTGGCAGAGGAACACTAAATGAGCGAATTTGGGCGAAATTCAGACCTTGCCTATTTCCTCCAGCTTGAAAGCTGTCAATCTTTTTCTGACCAATTTCTGAAATCAGGAATTGATTAAGAAAGACGGGGTGCAACTCATCTTGCTTGACACGAATTATACAGACATGTTGATTCACATTCCCGCCAGCGATGCGTGAATCGGCGACTGCGCTTCGACCAATCGATGCGCCTGTAATGTTGAGCAAAACGTCAGATAATTTAATTTCGGTAGAGTCAAAGGATTTATGTGTCTCTTCGTCAATAAATACTACGTCATCCAAGATCAGCTCACCCCAGCCAATATTCTGGCTGCGTACGAACGGGTGCCCTTTGGTTTTATAATTTTTATTGCCCCCGGTCGGAGTGATTCCACTACCGACTTTGGTTGTCAGTGACCCTAGTTTATACTCCTTCCATTCTCCTGAATCCCGAAATTCTGGGAAACGCACCCGTGGCACAGTTTCACCCTCCCGTGGAAAAAGTTGTTGCAACAAACCTTTTTTATATTTCTTCAAGGCAGCCAGTTTCTGGATTTCTGCTGTGAGCAGGTTATCCATCGAAGACAGGCAGTCGGCGATTTTTTGTTGCTCTGCTTTATGAACAGGTAGAATAATTGGAAAAGACAGGAAAACGTCAGTCTGGATACGCTTTGCTTTCCTACCACCATCCGCAACCTCTCCATTTTTCTTATAAAAATCATTACGTTTCACATATTCAAGAAGAAATATGGCATTCAATTCATCGTTAATATCAAAACAGGGTAAATCAACAGTAGATTCAAAACCGTCAAGTTCTTTTGGCACGATGCCAAAAGCTTGATTAAGAAAATCAAGCTTGCTGTATATAAATTGCCCAGCACGACGTTTGTAATATTTAGTGTTCTCACTACCTTTAATAGATTCTTTTTTCGCGAATACACCTTTCCCCCAGAGTTTTACTGTGATTTTTTTAGCCGTATCTCCTGTACTACCTTCAATTCGACTTTCAACAAGAAACTTTTCGAGTTTTTCTTTGTTCCATTCCCCGTCGTTATGAAACTCAGGAAACCGCATTCTTGGTAGCAGCTTTTGTTTATCGTTTCCTCTCATTCTGCTTTCTCCCGAGGTAATGACATTATTTCCCTTCCTCATAGGCTGATAGTCCCGTGATCTCTCGTCCCTGTGCCAATTTGTGCAGCAACGGTGCCAACTCCTCCATCAGAGCCAGCTCCTTCTGCGTGCGCGCTTTCCAGCCCAGATTCAACGAGGCCATTAATTCGGAAAGGCGTTCGCCGTCGAAGATACGGCGACGCAGAATTTCATCAACAAAAACCTGTAAAGCATCAGGTGCAAGTTCGTGTCGGGCGGCAATGTCACTGAGTTCTTTCACCTTCTTCTCTGCCTTGAAGTGTTCAAAACCCGTTCGAATCTGTTTTTCGTTTAATGCTTCATTTACCGGCAGGCCACGGATGTACTCAGCAATATCTTCACGCTCGTCGATAAACTTGGCATCAGACTGGATCAGGCCAATGAGTTCTTCGCGGTTAAGAGTGAGCTTACCTGGTTTCTGCTGAGTCAGGTTAGCAATTAGCCCCATGATGTAGTCATAATCAATAACTGCAGAAGCAAAGAGTACAAACTCAAAATCGAGTTGTTGCACTTCTGGTGGTGTCTGGTCTTTATCTTGTTGTTCCTTCAATCGTTTGGCTGTTTCCAGATATACGCCCTTGAATCCTTGCAATTGATCTGACGGTACTATGCTCTCAATCTGTTGCTTCTGCTCTTCAGAAAGATCAGTATATTGGTCAAGCTGAGTTTTGAGTCTCTGAACATCCTTGAACAGATTTACAAATTGCGCTCTAGCGACATCACCTTTAAGGTTGGCTACTTCTTCCGGTGCATTAGTCAGTCCCTGTGATCGCATAAAATCGGCCAGCTTTTGCGTGGCATTTTGCAGATTATCAATCACTTTTGGCGCGGCATCTACCAACCAGATCTCACGCGGGTTATCAATTTGCTCACCAGAAAAGAGCGCAATGGCCCCTTCTACCGATTTCTGTTGTTGACGAAAATCGAGAATGTTGCCGTATGGCTTGGTATCATTGAGAACACGGTTAGTTCGTGAGAATGCCTGAATTAAACCATGGTGTTTGAGATTTTTGTCCACGTACAATGTATTAAGGTATTTGGAGTCAAATCCTGTAAGCAGCATGTCCACTACGATGGTGATGTCAATTTTTTGCGCGGCAGATAAGTCTGTGTTGGGATACTGCTGATCCTTGATGCGCTTTTGTACGTCCTGATAGTAAGAATCAAATTCGCTTATCCGATGATTGGTCCCGAAACGGGCATTGTAATCGGCAATGATACGAGTAAGTGCAGCTTTCTTACCTTCAGGATCTTGCTGGTTATCTTCTTTCTCCTGAGGCAGATCTTCCTGTATCTGCTGAACGTCTTTGTTACCTTCAGAAGGTGGGGAAAACACGCATGCTATGTTCAATGTTCGGAATTCAGCCTCTTTTTCCGCATTTTGTATCTGAATGCTGGAAAATAACTCAAAATATTCGATGGCGTCGTTGATGCTAGCTGTAGCCAGAACAGCGTTAAATTTGCGTCCGTTGGTAGCAGAATCGTGCTTGGAAAGAATGGTTTCGATAACCTTAGATTTAGCTATCCCTTCGCCGGGCTTAGGTGGATTCTTTCCTTCGGGTTTGAAATAGTCTATGTGAAAGCGTAAGACGTTGCGATCTTCGATAGCATGAGTAATGGTGTACTGGTGCAAACACCGATCAAATAAGTCTTGAGTGGTACGTAGGCTAGCTTGCTGGCCTTCGATTTGTTGGTAGCTGGCATTCGACTCAAAGATGGGCGTCCCTGTGAAGCCAAAAAGCTGGGCGTTCGGGAAAAATTCTTTTATAGCCTTGTGATTTTCGCCAAATTGCGAACGGTGGCATTCATCGAAAATAAACACTATACGGGCGTCTCGTAATGGCTCCAGACGCTCTTTGTAGTTACGTTTATTTGTTCCGTCCAGCGCCAGACCCAACTTCTGAATAGTCGTAACAATAACCTTATCAGCATAGTCGTCGGACAAAAGTCGACGCACCAGTGTTTCAGTATTGGTGTTTTCTTCTACGCAGCCTTCCTGAAAACGGTTAAATTCTTCCCGGGTCTGGCGATCCAAGTCTTTACGATCCACTACAAAAAGGCATTTTTCAATGTCTGGATTGTCTTTGAGCAAAGTGGATGCTTTGAAAGAAGTCAGCGTCTTGCCTGAACCTGTGGTATGCCAGATGTAGCCGTTTCCGCAATTCTGATGAATGCATTCGACGATAGCTTTGACCGCATAGATTTGGTACGGGCGCATCATCAAAAGTTTCTGTTCACTGGCAACCAAAACCATATAACGGCTGATCATTTGTCCCAGTGTACATTTGGCTAAGAACTTATTGGCGAAGCTCTCTAGCAGGGTAATTTTTTTGTTATCTTCACTTGCGAACTGGTAAACCGGCAGAAAGCGTTCATCGGCATTAAAGCTAAAATGTCGCGCATTATTGTTAGCGAAGTACCAAGTATCAGTACGGTTGCTGACGATGAAGAGCTGAATGAAACACAGCAGTGTCTTTCCGTAACCATTGCCAGGATCGGTTTTGTAATCCACGATTTGCTGCATAGCACGGCGTGGGCTAACAGACAGCGTTTTAAGCTCAATCTGCACCACTGGAACACCATTTATGAGCAGCATTACATCATAGCGGTGATGGCTGTTCTCGGTGTTAATGCGTAACTGATTCACAACCTCGAAATCGTTCTTACACCAGTCACGAATGTTAACCAGACTGTAGTTCAGTGGTGTTCCATCATCGCGCTCGAAGCTGTTGATATTGCGTAGTGTCTGAGCTGCGTTGTACACATCAGGTGTAATAATGGTATCGAGAAGGCGCTGGAACTCACTATCGGTCAAATGCACCTTATTGAGAGCTTCGAACTTCTCCCGGAAATTTTTTTCGAGGGAAGCTCGATCACGAATGTCCGGTCGGAGTGTATATTTTAGTTCAGCCAGCCGGGCAATAAGATCCAGCTCAATTTGGTTTTCGGTCGTACCCATCTGTGAATCCCTCGCCTCAGTATCACTTTACTTTTGTGCTTTGACCAAGCTGCTGTTTCGTGGAATGAGGCATTAAAAGTGAACTACTCAGCAGTGTTAGTTTTAGATTGATCCGGCGTTAGCCCGTGTGTCTTCGCATAATTCACAACCAAAATCTCGATCATAGAAGCAACAGAGCGACGTTCACGTTCAGCAGCTTGGCGAAGAAGTTGTTTAATGTCGGCAGATGTGCGTATAGAAAGTGTTTCATCTTTAAGGCGTGTCATAAGCGGAACCCGCAGAACTAGGGCTTGTAAATGTAATGCATTTTGCATTGCAACGCTACTAAACACAATGGGTACTGATTGACTGAATAAAACCATTGCTCTCAAAATAATTCATATTAATTTCAGCCACATATAACTTTTCACCCGCCATATAGCCCCTCTAGTTCGCCATAGGCGGGTATTTGTCTAAATTATGACTAACTAAAAGAAGGTGACCAAGCCATTAGCAATATTACCCGTTTTGAATCAAAAGACAGAGTATGACTACTCAACTAAATAAGGTTATAAATCATTGCAATGGGTTACTAATTTTAGCAAAATCAAACGGATTAACTCCCTTCTCCCGGTTCGCATCCAGATAATCCGCCCACCACTGCAACATCAACCTCCTCTCCCCCAGATGCTCCGCCTTATGAATATAAGCTGCCCGCACTGAGCTACGTTCCTGATGACTCATCTGCCGCTCCACAGCATCCCTGGACCATAATCCAGACTCAATTAACGAACTGCAAGCCATCGTCCTGAAACCATGCCCACACACTTCCGTTTTCGTGTCATACCCCATCACTCGCAAAGCCTTGTTCACCGTATTCTCGCTCATGGGTTTACGCGGATCATGATCACCTACAAAAATCAGCTCTCGATTCCCACTCATGCTTTTGATCTTTTCCAAAATGTCTAGAGCCTGCCGCGACAAAGGAACAAGATGGGGCGTCCGCATCTTTGAACCACGCTGTGAATATTTAACACCGTCCAGCGCTTCACGCTCACCGGGGATCGTCCACATGGCCGTTTCAAAATCCACTTCTGTCCAACGTGCAAAACGCAGCTCGCTTGAACGGATGAAAACCAACAACGTGAGTTCAACAGCCAGTCGGGTTAACGGTCTGCCAGAGTAATGATCAATGCGATGTAGTAATTCAGGAATGCGGTTAAGTTCTAATGCAGCACGATGCTGTCTTTTCGCCGTAGCAACCGCACCAGCAATCTCTTGGGCGGGATTGTAGTCGATTAAGCCGCTCTGAACGGCAAAGCGCATAATCGCGGTAGTGCGCTGTTGTAAACGGGCGGCAACTTCAAGACGCCCGGATGACTCGACGGCTTTGATGGGTACAAGTAGCTCCCGAGTCTTCAGTTCAGCAATGTTTCGCTTACCGATGGCAGCAAAGAGATTATCTTCGAGACTTTTCAATACACGAGCGCTATGTGATGCAGACCACTTCTGATTGCTGGCGTGCCAGTCTCTTGCAACCACTTCAAACGTTATCGCCTCTTGCTCCTGCTCCACCTTAACAGCTTTCTTGTTCTCACTGGGATCAACACCATTAGCTAACAGCTTACGGGCTTCGTCCCGGCGCGCTCTGGCATCCGCCAACGACACTTCAGGGTATTTCCCCAGCGCCAGCATCTTCTCTTTACCACCGAAGCGATAACGCAGTCGCCAGTATTTGGAGCCGTTAGGGTGAACCAGCAAAACCATGCCTTCACCGTCAGCCAGTTTGTAGGCTTTTGCTTCAGGCTTTGCCGAACGAACCTTCACATCACTCAGAGCCATGATGAGTATCCTTTCAAGGGTTCTGTGTGGGTACAAACATTATCGAACCGGGATATACCCGCAGTTGTACCCGCATCAGTAAGTTGATGTAGATTGAATCAGGTTGACTTAGGTTGAGTGAAAAAGCGAGGAACGCCTTGCGGATACTGGATTTCGGGCACAAAAAAAGACGTCCGTTGACGTCTATTGATGTTCCGATGGTGCCGAAGGCCGGACTCGAACCGGCACGTATTTCTACGGTTGATTTTGAATCAACTGCGTCTACCGATTTCGCCACTTCGGCACTGAAGGGGATGCGGAAACGTTGTGGATTATACCTGTCGCGCGCCGCCATGCAAGCGGCGACGCGCTAAACCTACGCTAAGTGCCCAAAAAACCAGCGCCCTGTCATTCTACCTCGGAAACCGCCAGCCGAATCACGCCTGCCGCCTTCTGCTCTGGCAGCGCCAGCACCTTCGCCCACATCTCCTGCACCATGTCGCAGGAGAGCTTCTCTTTGCCCACCGCCTTCTCCGGCATCTGCAGCAGCTGGATGTCCTCGCCGTACTTGTCGGCCAGCGTTTTCATAATCGGGCGGACATCCGTCACCGCGGCTTCGCGTTCTTCCGGGGTCACGGTGTGGCGGTTTTTGCCATAGGCCGCGCGCATCATGTCGGCGTCGGCCTGCATGCGCCGCGTCATCAGGTCTTTATCCAGCATGCGCATCGGGTTGACGCCCCCTTTCACCGCGGGGTAGAGGAAGCGGAAACAGGCGTCGTCGCTCACCTTCTGGATGGCGGCGGTCTGCTCCATGTTGATCGTCATATAGTTCACCACGTTAGCGTCCGGCGCGTTTTGCAGGCGCGACATCTGCAGATGCAGGATCTGCGGCTGGATGGTGTCGATAATCTTCTGCTCCGGCTCGCCGGCTTTTTGCAGGGCCGCCATCTGGTCAAGAATGCGCTGATGAAGCACAGGCTCCTGCTCTTTAATCACCTGCCAGGCGGGCATTGCGTTGAGGGTGGTATCAAGCTGCTGTTCGGGGGTGTGCTGGCGTTGTTTGTCGAAGTAGACCCAGAACGCCACGACGGCGGCCAGGAGAGTCACCACGACTATACGGATCCACGTTTTATTCATCTCGCATCCTTTTCTTTTCGCTATGCCGGTTTACACCGGCACGCCGCTGTGAAAGCGAAACTCATTGTCCGGTGTCGAGATAAGTGTGGCTTCAATTTCGCCAAAAAGCTGTATGCGCGGTGAGATATCGTCGTCGCTCACCTGTTGGGCAAGCGTCAGGTAGTCCTGATAGTGGCGCGCTTCCGAGCGCAGCAGCGAGAGATAAAACTTCTGCAGATCGTCGTCGAGGAACGGGGCCAGCGCGGCGAAACGCTCGCAGGAGCGGGCTTCGATGTAGGCACCGCAGATGAGCTTGTCGATAAGCGTCAGCGGTTCGTGCGTGCGCACCGCTTTCAGCATCCCTTTGGCGTAGCGGCTGGCGGTGATTTTGACGTACGGAATGTCGCGCGCCAGCATCGCCTCGCGCACCTGCCAGAAGTGGTGCAACTCTTCTTTGATCAGCAGCACCATGCTGTCGATAAGCGCCTGGCCCCACGGGTCGTCGGTTTTGGGCATGACGCTTTTGCTAATCTGCTTATGCAGGGCCACAAAATCCGGTTCCGGGCCTTCGCGGAAGGTGAACGCTTCGTAGGGTCTGAGCCAGTCGAGCAGCACGTCGGCACCGCTTTCATCGGCGACGTATTTGCGCACCAGCAGCAGCGCGGTCTGGGCGGCCTTGAGCTCGCACACCATGTGGTCGGTGAGCAGCAGCGGCAGGTTCGCCGGGTCGCGGGCTTTATCAATCCATGCTTGCGGGGTCGGGCACTGGAGGAAGGTAAGAACAGGGGCGAGTATCTGCGGGTAATCCATGGTTCTGCCTTGAAAAAGCGGTGGCGCGCGCCACCGCCTGAAACGCTTAGTGACGCACGCCGTCGTCGTCTTCGTCGATGAAATCTTCGTCGTCGCCTTCTTCGCCGTCTTCACCGTTCGGATCTTCGAAGTAGGTTCCCCAGCCGTCGTATTCCACTTCAAACTTCTCGGCCAGGTTCATCAGCTGTTCGACCTGAGCGTCGATCAGTTCTGCTTTCAGCGCGCCTTCGCTCAGAATATCGCAGCAGATGACGGTGTCGCCCTCTTCCACTTCCAGCTCTTCCGGCTCGGTCACTTCGTAACCCAGTTTGAAAGCCTCTACCGCCAGTTTTTCCAGCGCGTCGAAATCGTCAGCAGAGAAATGGTGCTCGATGGTGTACAGCGCGTCCGGATCGCTACCGTCTTCCAGCAGTTCTTCGATAATCAGGCGCGTCTCTTCGCGTTGCTCTTCCAGGTGTTCCGGGTTTGCCATGGCTCATTCCTCTTTAAAGTGCGGCAGATACTTCTATTTTCACACACGGACGGGTTTGCCTCCACCTTTGTTGGAAAGATTTGTGAAACGGGGTTGCAAATGAATAATTAGACATATAAAGTGAATTTTAATTCAATAAGTGGCGTTTGCCATGTGAGGATAAAATGTCTGTTCTGTACAAGAAACACTTTCTGAAATTGCTCGATTTTACCCCTGCACAGCTCAATTCCCTGCTGACCCTTGCCGCTCAGCTTAAAGCCGATAAAAAAAAGGGTAAGGAAGTACAAAAGCTTACTGGCAAAAACATCGCGCTCATCTTCGAAAAAGACTCAACCCGTACACGATGCTCTTTCGAAGTTGCCGCATTTGACCAGGGCGCGCGCGTCACGTATTTAGGGCCGAGCGGCAGCCAGATTGGGCATAAAGAATCAATTAAGGACACCGCGCGGGTACTCGGGCGGATGTACGATGGCATTCAGTATCGCGGTCACGGCCAGGACGTGGTCGAAACGCTGGCGCAGTATGCAGGCGTGCCGGTGTGGAACGGGCTGACCAACGAGTTCCATCCGACGCAGCTGCTGGCGGACCTGCTGACCATGCAGGAGCACCTGCCGGGCAAAGCGTTTAACGAGATGACGCTGGTTTATGCGGGCGATGCGCGTAACAACATGGGTAACTCGATGCTGGAAGCGGCAGCGTTAACCGGGCTGGATCTGCGTCTGGTGGCACCGAAAGCCTGCTGGCCGGAAGAGCGCCTGGTGGCGGAGTGCAGCGCGCTGGCGGAGAAGAATGGCGGGAAGATCACCCTGACGGAAGAGGTCGCGGCCGGCGTGAAAGGGGCGGACTTCATCTATACCGATGTGTGGGTGTCGATGGGCGAGGCCAAAGAGAAGTGGGCCGAGCGGATTGCCCTGCTGCGCGGGTATCAGGTGAACGCGCAGATGATGGCGCTGACCGGTAACCCGGACGTGAAGTTCCTGCACTGTCTGCCGGCATTCCATGACGACCAGACCACACTGGGTAAGCAGATGGCGAAAGAGTTCGATCTGCATGGCGGAATGGAAGTGACAGACGAGGTGTTTGAATCGGCGGCGAGCATTGTGTTTGACCAGGCGGAAAACCGGATGCATACCATTAAGGCGGTGATGGTGGCGACGCTTGGGGAGTGATCCTCTGTAGTCTTGTGCCCTCACCCCGGCCCTCTTCCACAGGGAGAGGGCGTAAACCGGCGCCGCTTCATTGATTTTTCCGCCTGAAAAAGGTACGTTTTCGCCTTAATTCCTGCGTGGACATACCAGCATTATGCCGATTATTCAGTCTGTTGAACGTGCGTTGCAGATCCTCGACCTGTTTAACGAGCAGGCCACCGAGCTTAAGATCACCGACATCAGCAAACTGATGGGGCTGAGCAAAAGTACCCTCCACTCGCTGCTGAAAACCCTGCAGCTTCACGGCTATATCGATCAGAATCCGGAAAACGGTAAATATCGCCTCGGCATGAAGCTGGTTGAGCGCGGTCATTTTGTGGTGGGCTCAATCGATATTCGTCAGAAGGCGAAAGGCTGGCTGACGGAGCTGTCGCAGCGTACCGGGCAGACCACCCATCTGGGGATCCTGGACGGCCGTGAAGGCGTTTATATCGAGAAGATTGAAGGCAAGCTGGCGGCTATCGCCTATTCGCGCATTGGTCGTCGGCTGCCGGTTCACGCCACCGCCATCGGCAAGGTGTTGATTGCCTGGCTTGGCGAGGCCGAGCTGAACGCCCTGCTTGAGGGCTATCAGTACACTACCTATACCCCTTCCACCCTTGCCTCCCGCGACGCGTTGCTGGAGGCCCTCGCAAAGACCCGCGAGCAGGGTTACGCCTTCGACCGCGAAGAGAACGAGCAGGGCGTGCGCTGCGTGGCGGTACCGGTGTGGAACCATGAATCCCGCGTGATTGCCGCCCTGAGTCTGTCGACGCTGACGTCGCGGGTGGATGACGCCGAACTGGCCAGCTTCCGCGAGCAGCTTCAGCAGGCCGGGCTCCAGCTCTCACGCGCGCTGGGTTACCCGGCCTGAGCCGCTATTTCGTGAGCGGTTCGTAGGTGAAGTAATCAAAGTCAGCGTGGCAGCCGTCACCGCTGATGTCTTCGCAGTGCAGGCCGACAAACGCGCCGGTAAAGAAGCCGCGCCCACCGATGTAGTCATCCGACAGTTTCCACGCTTCATACGTCACCGGCACGGTGTGCCACGTCTCACCGTCAAACGAGTAGCTGTAACGGTAAACCAGGGTGTCGACGTCAACCCGTAACCAGATGCTCTCTGCGCTGTCCGGTACCGGGATCGGCTGTTCATGCAGCGGCCACGACGGCACGTTGTGGTCAAGCTGGATCACTTTGATCGTTCTGCCCTGCCCCTCCTCGTAGTCCACAAAGCAGTAGCTCCAGTTTTTACTGTTGTAGTAGCAGGTCAGCCCGGCGCTCTGCTGGAAGTGAACCGGCGAGAACTGCATGCGCGTCTCTGCCCGGAAGGCGAAGTGCTGCCAGCGGCGTGCCACGGTCGACTGGGTAAAGGTCGAGTTAAGCGAGTCGTTGCCGTAAAGCCGCAAATACCCCGGGCGCACGCTGAGCGAGCCGAGGGTGTCGTCGAACGGAATGCGCAGGGTCTGCAGCTCCGGGTCAAGCGTGCTGCCGTCGAAATCCTCCCGCCAGCGGTCCCGGGAGGCGGCGGGCTGCTCCGCTATCTGCGGGCCGGGGACGGTCAGCTGCGCGTGTTTGCCGCCGTCAACGTACGGCCAGCCGTCGCGCCATTCGATGCGCGCAATGCCGGTCTCGCGTCCCAGCGGGCAGTAGCCGCGCCCGCCCGAGGCCAGCAGCGGTATGCCCGGCAGGCGCAGCGGTCGGCTGGTGAGGTAGGCCATATACCACTCCCCGGTGTGGGTCTGCAGCAGCGAGCCGTGGCCGCTCTTCTGCAGCGGGTTCTCCGGCAGATGCCAGCTGGTCATCATCGTCACGTCCGGATGCAGCTCGTACGGCCCGTCGAGCGTTTTTGAGCGCAGCACCACCACCGCGTGTTCATAGCTGGTGCCACCTTCGGCGACCATCAGGTAGTACCAGCCCTCTTTACGATAAAGGTGCGCCCCTTCGGTGTAGCAGAGCGGCGTGCCGGTAAACAGGGTTTTGCGCTCGGGCGAAAGGGTGCCGGTCTGCGGGTCAAACTCCTGCATCACGATGGTGTTATGCGGGTTGCTGTGATGGCGCGGCCCCCACGGCCGGTAGAGATAGTATTTGCGGCCATCGTCGTCGTGGAACAGCGACGGGTCAAACCCTCCGTTGCCCATCGGGATTGGTTCGCTCCACGGCCCCTCGATGGAGGGCGCAGTGACGAGGAAGTTACGGCCATTTTTCCACGGCGAATCGACAATTTTCACGTCGGTGTACAGTAGCCAGAATTGGCCATCGGCGTAGCTCAGGCACGGCGCCCAGATGCCGCCGGAGTCCGGGTTGCCCTTCATGTCCAGCATCGACACCCTGTCCAGCGGCGTGCTGACCAGCGACCAGTTCTTCATGTCGCGGGAGTGGTAGATGCGCACGCCCGGAAACCATTCAAACGTCGAGGTGGCGATGTAGTAATCCTCCCCCTGACGGCACAGGGACGGGTCCGGGTTGAAGCCGGTGAGGATCGGGTTTGTTATCGTTGTCATGTTGCCTCCTGTTAATGGGATGCGGCTGTCGCAGCGTCGGGCACGGCGTCACCCTGCGTTGCACGGTGCTTAATCAGCTGCTGGCTGATGGCCGCCACGCGGGCGTCGGTGAGTTTGTAGAACGACAGCATGATGAACATGCCCACGTAGAGCACCACCGGCACCACGCAGAACAGAATTTTAATGGTGGTCAGCACTTCGACCGGCTGCACGCTGCTGCTGGCGGAGTAGTTCACATACGCCAGGATCCAGCCCACCACCGCGCCGCCAATCGCCAGACCGATCTTCAGGCTGAACAGGTAGGTGGAGAACACCAGCCCGTCGAGGCGGCGTCCACTGCGGCTCTCCTCGTAATCCACCACGTCAGAGGCCATCAGCCACTGCAGAGGCGTGGTGGTGTTAAAGACGAACAGGAACAGAATGTTAAGGGCGAAAATCAGGGCGATATGTTCGGCCGGGATGAAGAAAATCAGCAGGCTGATCAGGGAGTAGGCCACGATTATCCACTTGAAGGCGGTCACCCGGTCAAAGCGCCCCAGCAGGCGGGATGAGCAGAGCGAACCAAACATGGTGGCGAGGCTGCCGTAAAGCAGAAACTGCGTCGCCATCTCCGGGTGATCCATGACGTATTTCACGAAGTAGAGCGTCGCCCCGCCGCGGACCACGTTGGAGCAGGTCGCCATCATCTTGAACGCACACATAATGCGCCACTGGGTATTGCCGAACAGAAGCTTGAGGTCTTTCGACACCGACGACCCCGGCTGCACCTCAAAGGTGTAGCGCTCTTTGGTGGTGAAGAAGCAGACGTAGAGCAGCACCACGCCGCTCAGCCCCAGCACGCACATGGCGCCGAAATAGCCGACCTGCTCATCGCCTTTACCAATGATGCTCACCAGCGGCAGCGCAATGCCACTGATGGCCAGCGATCCCGCCGCCGCGAGGAAAAAGCGCCAGGACTGCAGCGCGTGGCGCTCTTTCGGGTCAGCGGTGATGACGCCCGGCATGGCGCAGTAAGGGACGTTAACGAAGGTGTAAACCAGGGTCAGCAGAATGTAGGTTATGCAGGCGTAGATGATTTTACCCTGCGCGGAGAAGTCCGGCGTGTAGAAGGTCAACACGCAGACAATCCCAAACGGGATCGCGCCCCACAGCAGGAACGGACGGAACTGGCCGTGACGCGTGCGTGTGCGGTCAACCAGCAGCCCCATCAGCGGATCGGTGACGGCATCCAGCACGCGGGAAACTAAAAACAGCGTCCCCATAATGCCCGCCGACAGGCCAAACACGTCGGTATAGAAATAGGCCAGCAGGAACATGGTGGCCTGCCAGACAAAGCCGCAGGCGGTGTCACCCAGCCCGTAGCCAATTTTATCTTTCATGGTTAATTGCATCATTACCCCCAACGGCAGTACGTGGAACAGTGCAAACGCCAGGGTCCTGATTCAGGCAAATAAATGCCCGGTGCATCATCAGGAATACACCCTTATTTCGTGTGCTGAATTCACAACATCGTGTTAATAGAGTGTAATTAAGTGTTCAATTAACCGACAATGGTCATATCTTATTTCTGAATTATGATATTTTGCTTTTGTGACGCCACTCGACATCCTGATATCATTTAAAGACCTTTCTTTTCATGTAATTAGATTATTTACGCAATAATAAAAAACAGACATGCAAAAGCCGTCCACGGAATATTTTCCGTAGACGACAAGAGCCAGAAATATAATTAAAGACCGAGCGCTTTTTTACCGGCGTTAATTACCTCGATGATTTTATCGGTGTCATAAATACACCCTTTCCAGGTGCCGCCGCTCACCGACTGCAGAGCCGCCCACAGGCGGGTATCGTCCGGCAAAAATGCGTGGGCGTGCAGGTCAGGATGCACCGGACGCGACGCCAGCACGCGCGCCCCCTCTTCCGGCCTCAGCGGCTGTTCCGCCGTGCCGATAAAGTTAACGCTGCCCGTTAAGGACAGGCGGTCGACGCTGATCTCAATGATATCGTTGTCGCGCAGCTTGCCGATGGGGCCACCTGCCAGCGCTTCCGGCGACACATGGCCGAAGCACGCCCCGGTTGATACCCCCGAGAAGCGCGCATCGGTGATCAACGATACCGTCTTGCCCCACGAGATATGTTTTAGCGCGGAAGTCAGCTGGTAGGTCTCTTCCATGCCGGTGCCGGACGGGCCTCCGCCAATCACCACCATAATATCGCCCTGCTGGATCGCCTCCTGCTTGATGGCCTTAATAGCCTGCGCTTCAGAGACAAACACCCGCACCCGTCCGGTATGGCGGTAAACGCCATCGTCATCCACAACAGACGGGTCGATGGCCGTGGCTTTGATCACCGACCCTTCGGGCGCGATATTGCCGGTCGGGAAGCAGACCGTCGAGGTCAGGCCTTTCGCGTGGGCGCGTTCAGGCGGCAGGATCACGTCATCCGGATCGACGCCGTCCTGCTCGCGCAGGCACTGACGAAAACGCGCCCGACGCGCTGAGTTTTCCCACCAGTCGAGGTTCTCCCCGACCGTCTGGCCGGTAACGGTCATGGCATCTTCATGCAGCAGCCCCAGCTTGCGCAAATGGAGCATAACCTCCGGCACGCCGCCCGCCAGGAAAGCACGCACCGTCGGGTGGTAGTCCGGGCCGTTTGGCAGCACGCTCACCAGACGCGGAACCTTACGGTTGATGCGCGTCCAGTGCGCCACATCCGGAATGGTGCAGCCCGCCGCATGGGCAATCGCCGGGATGTGCAGCAGCAGGTTGGTGGAGCCGCCAAACGCCGCGTGAAGCACCATGGCGTTTTCAATGGCTTTGTCGGTCAGGATATCGCGGGTCGTGATCCCACGGTTATCCAGCTCGCTCACCGCCCGCGCAGACTGACGGGCAATCTCCAGCCACACGGCCTGCCCGGACGGGGCGAGCGCGGAGTGCGGCAGCGCCAGACCCAGCGCTTCGGCCACCACCTGTGACGTTCCCGCGGTGCCGAGAAACTGACAGCCGCCACCGGGTGATGCACAGGCGCGGCACCCCAGCTCGGCAGCCTCCTGCAGCGACAGCTCATGGTTAGCGAAACGCGCACCAATGGTCTGCACTTTTCCGGCATCTTCCCCCACGGTCGGCGGCAGCGTCGCCCCACCCGGCACCAGAATGGTCGGCAGATCATGCATGGAGGCCAGCGCAATCATGGTCGCGGGCAGCCCTTTATCGCAGGTTGCCACACCGATCACCGCGCGCCGCGTCGGCAGGGAGCGGATCAGACGACGAAACACGATCGCCGCGTCATTACGGTACGGCAGGGAGTCGAACATGCCGTGGGTGCCCTGAGAGCGTCCGTCGCACGGATCGCTGACGAAGGCCGCAAACGGGATCCCACCATTACGGGTGATCTCCTTCGCCGCCGCCTGCATCTGCATGCCAATCTCCCAGTGCCCGGTGTGGTAGCCCAGCGCAACAGGTCGCCCGTCCCCGGCGCGAATGCCCCCCTGCGTACCGATAATTAGCACCTCTTTGCCGGTCAGCTTGTTGGCGTCCCAGCCCATACCGGCGTTTTGCGTCATGCCAAACAGGTTACCGCTGGGGGATTCCATCAGCATTTGCGGGGTCAGCGGCAGCGCCCCCTGCGGCCCGGCCGCATGGGTGATGACGGCATAAAACGCATCGTCCTGTGGGGTAAAAATTTTCTCAATGGTCATCGTCGTCTTCCGGCTCAGCAGAGCTTGAGCTGTTGCAACAGGGTTTTCAGCTGCGCCTTACGCGGTTCATCCAGTGGCGACGCGGGCGGCAGCACGTACGTGGAGATCGGGCGGCCGCACAGCACAATCGCCTCTTTAATGACGTTCACAAACGGCGTATCAAGCTGATACATCTGCGGTATTTGCAGCAGGATCTGGTGGTATTCGGCCGCCTTCGCCACCTCCTGGTCACGCCAGGCCTTCAGCAGATTCACTGACACCTGCGGAGCAAAGTTACCGCTGGCCGAGATCGCGCCATCGCCCCCCAGCAGCAGGGTATTAAACAGATGATCGTCATAGCCGCACAGCACCGTGAAGTGCGGATGAGCAGATTTGACGGTGTGAATCATGCTGCGCAGATGGGCGACGGAATCGATCGTGTCTTTGATGCCGACAATATTGCTCCGCGAGTCGGCCAGGGTTTTGACCAGCGCCGGAGTCAGATCCTGCCCGGTCAGCGCCGGGAAGTTATACAGCATTACCGGCAGCGTGACGCTGTCTGCCACCTGTTCGAAATAGCGGATCAGATTCGCTTCGGACACTTTCCAGTAGTACGGGTTGATCACCACGATCCCGTCGGCGCCGGCCTGCTGCGCATGCTGGCTCAGTTCAAGGGTTTCCCGGGCGTTGGTGCCACCGGTGCCAATCAGCACCGGCACCCGGCGATCGACATGATCGATAGCAAACCGGGCAATGGTTTTACGCTCTTCGGCGTTTAGCTGGGAGAACTCGCCGCCGCTGCCCAAAAAGAACAGGCCATCGACGCCTGCGGCGATCAGGTCGTCGATCAACGCGGCGGTGCCGTGTTTATCAAGCTGTCCATCGGCGGTAAAGATGGTGGAGACAGGGGGGATGATTCCCGTGAACAACGCGGTCTGCGGCATGAGATCTCCTTGCTGAATTATTTTGTTCTACATTATAGAACATCGTTCATTAATTTAACGATCATACTATGACGCAGAAAAAGCGCAGGTAAATGGGAGGCGATGAGGGAGTGCGGAAAATCTAAGCTGGATCACATAATGACGGGCTGCGGCCTGATGCTTTCACCCTCTCCCACCGGAAGAGGGAACGTTTCACCCTTCTCTTACGCTAACAGGGCTTACCCCACCAGCATTTTCACCACCACTTTACGCACCTTCGCAGGCGCGCCCACCGCGCACAGCGGCTTGTGCACTTCGCCCGGATAGAACACCACAAAATCACCTTCACTTAACACCACCGTTTTCTCCTGCCCGCCATCGGGCAAAAACGCGATGTCTTTATCCGCCAGCCAGTCGGTATCCGGCGTACCGTGCGGCAGGGTACTGAAGGTCATCCCCTCCTGGCCTTTCATGATTATCTGAATATCCAGATAGCGGGCGTGATACTCAGCGCGGCGCTCGGCAAACGGCTGGGTCATATCTTCAGACACCAGATAAAACAGGCTGTTGCCGTCGATGTCGTGTTTGCCACAGGGGGTAGCATCGGTAACGTGCGCCTTGACGTACTCGATAGCCTGACGCAGTTCTTCAGGTAGCCAGGACTGCAGATGATGGATGTTGCCAGCGATCATAAATAAACCCTCAATATAAAACAGCGTTTCATTTTAATCTTTTATACGAGAATTCAGACTGTCCTACCACTGCTTTTTCGATGAGTTTTGCGCGAGCGCATGTTTATCGGGAAATGTGTTACTCCACTGTTAATCGCTCACAGGCATTTATGCAGTCTTTATGCATAACCTCAGCCCTCCGCTTTCAGGCCGTGATGCTAACTTACTGATCGTATACGCTTCATAGCAAAACTCTCTGTGACTTCACACTTTATCATTTTGGTAATTTGCTATTAAATCCCATAATTATTTATTGATTTTTCTTAAGTCAAAAATAGTTAATGGATAATAGTGCATAGTCATTCTGCGCGCCGTTTAATTATCATTAAAATCAATGGCATAACTAAATATGTCAAAACATTAAATTCTACAAAATAATAACAACTCCAAATAATGCCAACGGATCCTGCTTAGCTATTCACCCGCAAATATAATCAAATTAATCATTATCTGATACGAATCATGCAAATGAAAACAAACTGCTTAATAGCCATTCTCACGTGAGCGACGTCACAATATTCATTATTTAAGCGCCTACTATAAATCTCGAAATCAATTGAGCTTAGCCGCCATGTAAATAAAGACATCACATGGCGCATGCCCTTTTTATTCTGAAAAACAGTTAAAGGAATAATTATGGAAAAGCATTACGTCGGTTCTGAAATTGGTCAATTGCGTAGCGTTATGCTGCACCGCCCAAATTTAAGTCTGAAACGTTTAACGCCATCGAACTGCCAGGAGCTGCTATTCGATGATGTGCTCTCGGTTGAGCGGGCGGGTGAAGAGCATGACATCTTCGCTAACACCCTGCGCGAACAGGGTGTGGAAGTCCTGCTGTTGACCGACCTTCTCACGCAAACGCTTGATATTGCGGAGGCCAAAACCTGGCTGCTGGAGACGCAAATATCAGACTATCGCCTCGGGCCAACCTTTGCCGGCGACGTGCGCGGCTGGCTGGCAGATATGCCACACCGCGAACTGGCACGCAGATTAAGCGGCGGATTAACCTACGGTGAAATTCCGGCGGCCTTTAAAAATATGGTGGTGGATACCCACACGGCAAATGATTTTATTATGAAGCCACTGCCTAACCATTTATTTACCCGCGATACCTCGTGCTGGATTTATAACGGCGTGTCAATTAACCCGATGGCCAAAGCGGCCCGCCAGCGTGAAACCAATAATCTCCGGGCCATATATCGCTGGCACCCTGCATTTGCCGATGGCGATTTTATTAAGTATTTCGGCGATGAAAACATTAATTACGACCACGCCACGTTAGAGGGCGGCGACGTATTAGTTATTGGCCGCGGCGCAGTGTTAATCGGCATGTCTGAACGCACCACGCCGCAGGGCGTTGAGTTCCTCGCCAATAGCCTGTTCAAACACCGCCAGGCCGAGCGCGTCATCGCTGTGGAACTGCCAAAACACCGCTCCTGCATGCACCTCGATACCGTCATGACCCACATCGACGTGGACACCTTCTCCGTCTACCCGGAAGTGGTGCGCAAAGACGCTCAGTGCTGGACGCTCACCCCGGACGGCCGCGGTGGCCTGCTGCGCACCCAGGAAACGGATCTGCTGCACGCCATTGAAAAAGCGCTCGGCATTAATCAGGTACGCCTGATCACCACCGGCGGCGACGCCTTTGAAGCCGAACGCGAACAGTGGAATGACGCGAATAACGTGCTGACCATCCGCCCGGGCGTGGTGATTGGCTACGAGCGTAACGTCTGGACCAACGAGAAATATGACAAAGCGGGTATCACCGTGCTGCCTATCCCGGGTGACGAACTGGGACGCGGCCGCGGCGGCGCGCGCTGCATGAGCTGCCCACTGGAACGCGACGGAATTTAAAGGAGCCATCATGGAACGAAAACCCACTCTGGTTGTGGCGCTTGGCGGTAACGCATTGCTGAAACGCGGCGAGCCGCTGGAAGCGGAGATCCAGCGCCAGAACATCGAGCTAGCGGCCCGCACTATCGCCGGGCTGACGGAACAGTGGCGCGTGGTACTGGTTCACGGCAACGGGCCGCAGGTTGGGCTGCTGGCGCTGCAAAACAGCGCGTACGACAAAGTCACCCCCTACCCGCTGGACATCCTCGGCGCCGAAAGTCAGGGAATGATTGGCTACATGCTCCAGCAGGCGCTGAAAAACAATCTGCCCCAGCGTGAGGTGAGCGTCCTGCTCACCCAGGTGGAAGTGGACGCCGCCGATCCGGCGTTTACCAACCCGACCAAATACATCGGCCCGGTCTACAGCGAAGCCCAGGCAAAAACGCTGCAGGCGGAGAAAGGCTGGGTGTTCAAGGCCGACGGCAGCTATTTCCGCCGGGTGGTTCCCTCTCCACAGCCGAAACGCATCGTTGAGAGCGACGCCATCACGGCACTGATACAGCGCGATCACCTGGTGATCTGCAACGGCGGCGGCGGCGTGCCGGTGGTGGAAAACGCCAATGGGTATCACGGCATTGAAGCGGTGATCGACAAAGACCTCTCTGCCGCCCTGCTGGCGCGCCAGATTGAAGCCGATGCCCTGCTGATCCTGACCGATGCCGACGCGGTGTACCTCGACTGGGGCAAACCAACCCAGCGTCCGCTGGCACAGGTCACGCCGGAACTGCTCAGGGGCATGCAGTTTGACGCCGGTTCGATGGGGCCAAAAGTGGCCGCCTGCCGCGAGTTTGTCGAGGCCTGCAACGGCATCGCCGGGATCGGCGCGCTGGCCGACGGGGCAGACATTCTGGCGGGCGAGAAAGGCACGTTGATTCGCCACTGAACCGTATTTTCCCCTCACCTTCCCTCTCTCCCTGTGGGCGAGGGTCGGGGTGAGGGCACCAGACAACACCATTTTAAAAGGGACGACCCAATGACCATCAATCTGAAAAACCGTAACTTCCTCAAACTGCTGGACTACACCCCAGCAGAAATCCAGTACCTGATCGACCTGGCCATCGAACTCAAAGCCGCCAAAAAAGCCGGACGTGAAAAACAAACCCTGGTCGGGAAAAACATCGCCCTGATTTTTGAAAAAACGTCCACGCGCACCCGCTGCGCTTTTGAAGTCGGTGCCTTTGACCAGGGCGCACAGGTGACCTACCTCGGCCCAAGCGGCTCGCAGATTGGCCACAAGGAGTCGATGAAAGACACCGCCCGCGTGCTGGGGCGGATGTACGACGGCATCGAGTATCGCGGCTACGGCCAGGCCATCGTGGAAGAGCTGGGCGAGTATGCGGGCGTGCCGGTGTGGAACGGCCTGACCGACGAGTTTCACCCCACGCAGATCCTCGCCGACCTGATGACCATGCTGGAGCATGCCCCGGGCAAAACTCTGCCGGACCTGAGCTTTGCCTACCTTGGCGACGCGCGGAATAACATGGGCAACTCCCTGATGGTCGGTGCCGCCAAAATGGGGATGGATATCCGCCTCGTCGCACCGAAATCGTTCTGGCCGGAAGCCGGGCTGGTTGAGCAGTGCCGCGCCATCGCCAAAGAGACCGGCGCACGCATCACGCTCACCGACGACGTGGAGGAAGGCGTACACGGTGCCGATTTCCTCTACACCGACGTGTGGGTCTCGATGGGCGAGCCGAAAGAGGCCTGGGCCGAGCGCGTCAGCCTGATGAAGCCTTACCAGATTAACGCCCAGGTGATGAAAGCCACCGGCAACCCGAACGTCAAGTTCATGCACTGCCTGCCGGCGTTCCACAACGAACACACCAAAGTCGGCCGTGAAATCGAGATGGCCTACGGCCTGAAAGGGCTGGAGGTGACGGAAGAGGTCTTCGAATCACCGAACTCAATCGTCTTTGACGAAGCAGAGAACCGCATGCACACCATTAAAGCGGTCATGGTGGCGACACTCGGCGACTAATCACCGCCCGGCGCGCCACGGGGTGCGCCGGGTACAGGAGAACATCATGGGCAAGTTCAAGTTTCCCTCCGCTTACACCATTCTCTTTTTTCTGATTGCCGTTGTGGCGGCACTGAGCTGGGTCGTGCCTGCCGGTCAGTATCAGATGGCAATGAATGAAACCCTCGGTAAAGAAGTGCCGATTGCCGGAACGTACGCGCACGTGGCGGCGCATCCGCAGGGGCTGGTTTCCGTACTGATGGCCCCCATTGCCGGGTTGTACGATCCCGTTTCCGGCCAGGCCGGGGCGATCGACGTCGCGCTGTTTATCCTGATCATCGGGGGATTTCTCGGGATCGTCACCAAAACCGGGGCGATCGACGCCGGGATCGAGCGCGTAACCACCCGCCTTCGCGGACGTGAAGAGTGGATGATCCCGATCCTGATGGCGCTGTTCGCGGCTGGCGGCACCATTTACGGCATGGCCGAAGAGTCCCTGCCCTTTTATACCCTGCTGGTCCCGGTAATGCTGGCCGCCCGTTTCGATCCGGTTGTCGCTGCATCCACCGTGCTGCTCGGGGCGGGGATCGGCACGCTCGGCTCCACCATCAACCCGTTTGCCACGGTGATCGCCGCTAACGCCGCCGGGATCCCGTTCACCAACGGTATCGCCCTGCGCGTGGCGCTGCTGGTGATCGGCTGGATCATTTGCGTGGCATGGGTGATGCGCTATGCCCGTAAAGTGCGGCTGGATCCGTCATGCTCCATCGTCGCAGACAAGCAGGAAGAGAACCTCGCCCACTTCCTCGGCAATAAAGGCGAGCAGTCGCTGGAATTTACCCCGGTGCGCAAAATCATTCTGGTGATCTTCGCCCTCGCCTTCGCGGTGATGATCTACGGCGTAGCGGTGCTGGGCTGGTGGATGGCGGAGATCTCGGCGGTATTTTTGGCCAGCGCCATTATCGTCGGGCTGATTGCCCGTATGAGCGAAGAGGAGCTGACCTCGACGTTTATCAACGGCGCGCGAGATTTGCTGGGCGTCGCGCTGATTATCGGCATTGCGCGCGGTATCGTAGTCATTATGGATAAGGGCATGATTACCCACACCATTTTGCACAGCGCGGAAGGGCTGGTCAGCGGGTTGTCCACGGTGGCGTTTATCAACGTGATGTACTGGCTTGAGGTCGTGCTGTCGTTTCTTGTGCCTTCTTCGTCCGGCCTGGCCGTTCTGACGATGCCGATCATGGCACCCCTTGCTGATTTCGCTAACGTCAACCGCGACCTGGTGGTTACGGCTTACCAGTCGGCCTCCGGCATCGTTAACCTGGTCACGCCGACCTCAGCGGTTGTGATGGGCGGTCTGGCGATTGCCCGTGTGCCTTACGTGCGTTACCTGAAATGGGTTGCGCCGCTGCTGGCGATCCTGACGGTGGTGATTATGGTGGCGTTAAGCCTGGGTGCCTTGTTGTAATTTGCCGGCTGGCACTGCGCCTGTCCGGCCTACGGACCGGTGCGGTGCCACCGGTTATGTCGGGAACTGATATGGGAAATATGATGGATTACGAAGACTGCTCTCCCAGAGAACAACTGCAGCTAACGGTGTGCCAGCAGCTGATCGCCGAAAAGAGTTATCTCTCCCAGGAAGAAATCCGCCGCGATTTGCAGGAGAGAGGGTTTGACAGCATCAGCCAGTCGACCGTTTCGCGTCTGCTGAAATTGCTCGGTGTCATAAAAATTCGAAATGCCAAAGGGCTAAAGATTTATTCGTTGAATCCTCAGTTGCGCCCTGCCCCCGATGCCGCGCGTACCGTTTCCGAAATGGTGGTGAGCGTGGAGCATAATAGCGAATTTATCCTTGTTCATACCGTGGCCGGATATGGCCGTGCGGTGGCGCGAATTCTGGATTATCACCAGTTACCGGAAATTTTAGGTGTGGTTGCCGGAAGCAGTATCGTCTGGGTCGCACCCCGGGTGGTGAAGCGTACTGCGCTGGTGCATAAACAAATTAATTATTTACTCAGAACGAATTAATATTCATAAAGAACCGTTTGCATTGAGTAAAGTGTGCATTAAACCCCTTGATCCGAAAATCGAGCTGCGTATAATGCCCGACAATTTGCCGGGAGGAAGCATGGTCAAGCGTGTACGACATAACGTCTTACCGCGTCTGAAATCAGACGCTGGCCTGCCGTTTTTCTTCCCGTTGCACAATCTATTCCCAGAGCCCCTCATTTGAGGGGCTTTTTTTTGCCCGGCGTCAGGAGATAAACATGAATCCGCTTTATCAAAAACACATCATTTCCATAAACGACCTCAGCCGCGAAGAGCTGGAACTGGTTCTGGAAACCGCGGCAAAACTGAAGGCAAATCCGCAACCGGAACTGCTGAAGCACAAGGTGATTGCGAGCTGCTTCTTCGAAGCGTCGACCCGCACCCGCCTCTCCTTCGAAACCTCCATGCACCGCCTCGGCGCGAGCGTGGTGGGGTTTTCAGACAGCAGCAACACCTCGCTGGGTAAAAAAGGCGAAACGCTGGCGGATACCATTTCAGTTATCAGTACCTACGTTGACGCGATTGTGATGCGCCACCCGCAGGAAGGCGCGGCGCGTCTGGCGACCGAATTTTCCGGCGGTATTCCGGTGCTGAACGCCGGAGACGGGGCCAACCAGCATCCGACGCAGACCCTGCTGGATCTGTTCACCATTCAGGAAACGCAGGGCCGTCTGGAAAACCTGAACATCGCCATGGTGGGCGACCTGAAATATGGCCGCACCGTTCACTCGCTGACCCAGGCGCTGGCGAAATTTAACGGCAACCACTTCTTCTTCATCGCGCCGGACGCGCTGGCAATGCCGCAGTACATCCTCGACATGCTGGACGAAAAAGGGATCCCGTGGAGTCTGCATGCCAGCATCGAAGAGGTGATGGGCAACGTTGATATTCTGTATATGACCCGCGTGCAAAAAGAGCGTCTGGATCCGTCTGAATACGCCAACGTGAAGGCACAGTTTGTGCTGCGCGCCAGCGACCTCGACGGCGCACGCGAGAATATGAAGGTGCTGCACCCGCTGCCACGTATCGATGAGATCACCACCGACGTGGATAAAACGCCGCACGCCTGGTACTTCCAGCAGGCCGGAAACGGCATCTTCGCCCGCCAGGCGTTACTGGCACTGGTTCTGAATCGCGAATTGGCTCTGTAAGGGGAAATGACAATGACACACGATAACAAACTCCAGGTTGAAGCCATCAAACGTGGCACCGTGATTGACCACATCCCTGCCCAGATCGGCTTTAAGCTGCTGACGCTGTTCAAGCTGACCGAAACCGACCAGCGCATCACCATCGGCCTGAACCTGCCGTCGGGTGAAATGGGCCGCAAAGACCTGATCAAGATTGAAAACACCTTCCTGACCGACGAGCAGGTTAACCAGCTCTCTCTGTACGCGCCGGATGCCACCGTGAACCGCATCGACGAGTACGAAGTGGTCGGTAAATCCCGTCCCAATCTGCCGGATCGCATTGAAAATGTGCTGGTCTGCCCGAACAGCAACTGCATCAGTCATGCTGAGCCGGTTTCGTCCAGTTTTGCAGTGAAAAAACGTGCCGATGACATCGCACTCAAATGCAAATACTGCGAAAAAGAGTTTTCTCATTATGTGGTGCTGGCCAACTAATTGAGGTTGGTAAAGGATCCCGGCCTCCCTATAATGGCCGGGAACATTTAATCAGCTGTTATTCTGGAGAAATCATGACCAAAGTACTCGCGACGGAAAATGCACCAGCGGCTATCGGCCCATACGTTCAGGGCGTTGATCTGGGTAGCATGATTATTACCTCTGGCCAGATCCCGGTGAACCCAAAAACGGGTGAAGTGCCAGAAGACGTGGCGGCGCAGGCGCGTCAGTCGCTGGAAAACGTACAGGCTATCGTGGAGTCTGCGGGTCTGAAAGTGGGCGACATCGTGAAAACCACTGTGTTCGTGAAAGATCTGAACGATTTCGCGACCGTTAACGCCACGTACGAAGCGTTCTTCACTGAGCACAACGCCACTTTCCCTGCACGCTCCTGTGTGGAAGTTGCGCGTCTGCCTAAAGACGTGAAAATTGAAATCGAAGCGATCGCCGTACGTCGCTAAGTTTCAGTCAGGGGCAGCCGACGCTGCCTTTGTGCCCGGCAGGCAACGCGCTACCGGGCGTTTTGCTACTGATTCCGCGTCGCCCGTAGCAGCGTCTCCAGCGGATACACCGCCGCAATCACCACTTCATCCTGTATTTTCGCCGCGTTATCCAGCTCGCCCTGAATAGAGGCAATCTCGTTGTCATCCAGCGTCCCCTGACGCGCCACCAGATCCGTCAGCCGCAGGCCAATCGAGGCCAGCTTATCCACCTCCTGAATAACCGGTTTAATCGCCTTCAGTGCGTAGCTGTTTTCACTTAATGCCAGCGCATCGCTGGTGTTGCTTTGCCAGCGGTTGAAGACGTGGCGCAGCGCGTCGGCGCTTTCCGTGTCTTCCGCGTCGCTGGCCAGGCGGTCAGCCCATTTGTTCATCTGGCGCACCGTGGCACTTTCGGCGTTGAGCGCATCAGCAAACCGGTTGAGCGGTTCGAACTGATGGTAATTTCCGGCCTGGAACTTAAGGTGCTGACGGGTGTAATACTGCGCCGGCTCGATTGCCTGCGCGAGGATTTGCAGCGGAAGGGTATCGGCGTTATTCGCCAGACGCGTGAACTGCACCTGCTGCTGAGTATGCTGCTGCAGCCCGACCGAGACCGTCGACCAGCTGTCCATCGCCTGCAGGCGGGTGTACATATTGTCGACATCGTTAACGTCCTGCGCGGACCATAACCGCTCCGCCACCGCAAAGGTGCGCGGCCACAGGCGGATATCCAGCACCGGTGCGACCACGTTTTCCGCCCACAGCGCGGCTTCCCCGCCGAGCAGGTTCACCTGATGAGCGGCGTCCGGTACCACCGGCGGGATGCCTTTGGGGATATCGTCCAGGCGCTTGCCGCTAATGGGATAGCGGGCATTGCCCACCAGGAAATAGCCGCTCAGCTTATCGTTGTCCACCGACACCACCGGGCGCGTTTCGCCCATCCAGGTATCGACGGTAAACGTCACCTGATTGTCGTCGCGCCACGCAATATCCTGTACCGCACGACGGGATTTCCCGGCGAAATCAATAAATCCACGCCAGCCGGAATCCCCTTTCACCAGGGTGAAGCTCCCCTCCACCGGCTTGCCTTTCAGACGCGGCATGGTGAATGTCCAGCTTTGAGCGCTGTCGGTGTCGCCAATCACATCCTCGCCGTTTAACCCCTGCGGCACAATTTCATTGCGGTAGTGATAGGCGGTGGACTGGGGCTGATCGAGGTAAAAGCCGGTCGAGAGAATGCCTTTATAGCCATTTTGCGCCACCTGCCCCAGCGCGTCCTGGCCCTGCCAGGACTGGATCACGATGCTTTTTGGCAGATCAGGATGAGCAATTTCATCCCAGCCCACCATCTGCCGGTGGTGTTTTTCGAGGATATTTTCCAGCTTGCGGTTGAAATAGGCCTGCAGGGCGTGGCTGTCTGCCAGTGTGTTGTCGCGCATAAACTGCTGAATGGCGGCGTTCGCTTTCCACTGGGTGTCATCCACCTCATCGCCACCGATATGCAGATACGGATCGGGGAAGATCGCCGCCAGTTCACTGACCATCGCCTCCGCAAACTGATAGGTCGCCGCTTTTGTCGGATCCAGGACCGGTTTCAGCACGCCCCAGTGGCGTTCCATCACATACGGTCCCGGGGCGCTCATCAGTTCCGGGTAGGCCACGGCAATCGCCGAGGCGTGGCCCGGCATGTCGATCTCCGGCACCACGCGGATGCCGCGCTCGGTAGCATAGCGCACAACGTCGCGCATCTGTTCCGGCGTATAAAACAGCCCGTCGCTGGCGAGCTGCGTGAGCTTTGGATAGCGTGTCGAGCTGAAGCGCCAGCCTTGATCGTCGGTCAAGTGCCAGTGCAGCACGTTGAGTTTTGCCGCCGCCATACCGTCAATCTGCCGCTTGATATCCGGCAGCGGGATAAAGTGTCGTGCCGAGTCAAGCAGCAGCCCACGCCACGGGAAACGGGGGGAATCCTCAATAGTGACCCACGGCAGGGAGGTGTTTTCCGCCCCGTTTTGTATCAGCTGGAGCAGGGTTTCCATGGCGCGCAGCGCGCCAAAACGGGTGTTGGCGGTGATATCCACGCCACTGGCATCGACCGTGAGCGTATAGCGCTCATCGCTGTCCGGCAGCGGCTGCGGCTTCACTTTTTTGGTAATGGCAATGCGGATGGTGGGCTTGTCCGGTTTAACGACCTGCGGCTGTAGCGTCCAGCCGGTTTGCAGGGCGATGCGCTGGCGCAGACGGTTGACCGCGTCGCCGAGGTCATCTCCGGTAACGCTGACGGAAAGGGTGTTGTTGAGTACCAGTGCGCCCTGCGTCGCGGGACGTTCAACCTTCGCAGGCCAGGGCATCAGGGGAAGATCGCCTGCCGGAGCGGCAAACGCTGACGCGCCGAGCATCAGCCCGGCGGTTAAGAGACTGTACCGTAACATGAATGTTCCTTATCTGACGGGCCAAATAAAGGCAAAACATTCAGTTAACATGCGCTCATTTTGTCGTCAAGCGAATGCGCTGACGGAGATCACAGGTTGTTGAATTTGGGAGGAAACGTACCCCTCTCCCGTGCCGGGAGAGGGGGGAAATCACTGCCACCCATACCGACGGCTATAGAAGCCTTTGACCATCTGCGTCAGCACCATGTAGCCCGCGAGGATCGCCACCAGCCACGGGAAGTAGCTCAGCGGCAGCGCCTGCAGCTGGAGGTAGCTGGCCAGCGGCGAGAACGGCAGTGCAATGCCGAGCGCCATCACGATGCCGGTCATGACAATCAGCGGCCACGCGGCCCGGCTCTGGATGAACGGGATGCGACGCGTACGGATCATATGCACAATCAGCGTTTGCGACAGCAGCCCTACCACGAACCAGCCGGACTGGAACAGCGTCTGGTGTTCCGGCGTGTTGGCATGGAACACAAACCACATCAGGCAGAAGGTCAGAATGTCGAAGATGGAGCTGATCGGGCCAAAGAACAGCATAAAGCGCCCCAGATCGGACGGGTTCCAGCGCTGCGGCTTCTGGATCTGCTCGTCGTCCACGTTATCAAACGGGATGGCGACCTGAGAGACATCGTACATCAGGTTCTGGATCAGCAGGTGCAGCGGCAGCATCGGCAGGAACGGCAGAAACGCACTCGCCACCAGCACGCTGAAAACGTTACCGAAGTTGGAACTGGCGGTCATCTTGATGTACTTCAGCATGTTGGCGAAGGTGCGACGTCCCTCGATAACGCCCTCCTCCAGCACCATCAGGCTCTTTTCCAGCAGAATGATATCCGCCGCCTCACGGGCAATGTCCACCGCACCGTCTACAGAGATACCAATATCCGCCGCACGCAGGGCGGGCGCATCGTTAATGCCGTCGCCCATAAAGCCCACCACATGCCCTTCGCGACGCAGCAGGGTGACAATGCGCTCCTTGTGCATGGGTGTCAGCCGGGCGAACAGCGTG
Organism: Enterobacter sp. PTB; assembly: GCF_051130085.1. Taxonomy (NCBI): domain Bacteria; kingdom Pseudomonadati; phylum Pseudomonadota; class Gammaproteobacteria; order Enterobacterales; family Enterobacteriaceae; genus Enterobacter; species Enterobacter sp. PTB. The sequence goes on along the minus strand of NZ_JBDKEE010000012.1, from coordinate 131,426 downwards.
GTGCGCTGCGCAAGCGTCGCCAGCGCATTATCGGAGAGGTGCTCAATATCACTTCCCACAACGACGTCACCCGCATCCAGCCCCACTTCATGACACACTTTGGCGGCCACCAGCTCGCTGTCGCCGGTAAGGATTTTCACGGTGATCCCGCTGGCCTTTAACGCTTTCAGCGCAGGCGCGGTGGTCTCTTTCGGCGGATCGAGGAATGCGATATAACCCTCGAGGATCAGATCGGATTCGTCGATACGCTGATAGTCCCCTTCGCGTGCAGGCAGGAATTTACTCGCCACCGCCACCACGCGCAGCCCCTGACGGTTCAGGTTATCGGTGACGCGCTTGATACGGCGCAGCATGGTTTCATCCAGCGGCACAATGTCGCCGTTATAGCGCACCTGGGTTGAGACATTGAGGATCTCCTGCAATGCGCCTTTGCAGATCAGCTGATGCACGTCCGGATGCTCGCTCACCACCACCGACATGCGGCGGCGCTCGAAGTCGAACGGGATCTCATCCACTTTCTGCCAGCGCCCGGAAAGCGTGCGGGCAGATTCTTCATCCACGCCTTCGAGCACGGCGACGTCGAGCAGGTTTTTCAGCCCGGTCTGGTAGTGGCTGTTCAGCCAGGCGCTGTGCAGCACGCGATCGCTGGTTTTACCGGCGATATCGGTGTGGTTCTCCAGCACAATTTTGTCCTGGGTCAGCGTGCCGGTTTTATCGGTGCAGAGAATGTCCATCGCGCCAAAGTTTTGAATGGCATCCAGGTGTTTGACGATCACTTTCTGTTTTGACAGTTTGACCGCCCCGCGCGCCAGCGTGGAGGTGACAATCATCGGCAGCATTTCAGGCGTTAACCCCACGGCGACGGAAAGCGCAAACAGCGCCGCTTCCCACCAGTCGCCCTTGGTATAGCCGTTGATCAGCAGCACGATCGGCGTCATCACCATCATAAAGCGGATCAGCAGCATGCTGACGCGGCCAATCCCCTTCTGGAAGGCATTCGGTTCGCTCTCCTGCTCGCTCACGCGCCCGGCCAGCTGTCCAAACCAGGTGTTGCCGCCGGTAGCGATGACCATTGCCTGCGCCGTGCCGCTGACCACCGTAGTGCCCATAAAGCAGAGGGTGTCACACTCGAGCGGGTTCATCTGCTGCGGGTCGCGGGTGCGCGCCACTTTTTCTACCGGCAGAGATTCACCGGTCAGCGAGGCCTGCGCCACGAACAGATCCCGCGCCTGAAGAATACGTAAATCCGCGGGGATCATGTCGCCGGCCGCCAGCTTCACCAGATCGCCCGGCACCAGCTGGTCGATGGGCAGCTCAACCCAGGCGTTCTCCCCGAGATCGTTAATGACGCGCGAGACGGTTGCGGTGTTGCTTACCATCGCTTTCAGGGCGTCTGCCGCGCGGGTAGAACGGGCCTCCTGAATAAAGTTCAGCAGCGTGGAGATCCCCACCATCAGGGCGATAACCCCGGCGGCAAACAGATCTTCGGTGGCATAGGAGATAATGCCAAGCACGGTCAGCAGCAGGTTGAACGGGTTACGGTAGCAGGTCCACAGATGCACCCACCACGGCGCCGGTTTTTGCGCCGGAATTTGGTTATCGCCATGCACGGCACGGATTTTTTCCACTTCCGCCGCGTTCAGCCCCTCCGGATGCCCGCCAAAGGCACGCCAGACTTCGTTTTCATCCATCGCCGCCACGTTCAGGCAGCGTTGGCTCAGGGAAGCAGGGATCGCTGCAGAGGCCATATTTTTGGCATTTGGCAGCGGGTCGCGCTGAACAAGACGATGTGGCAGGTGGCGGCTCAGCATCGCCTGCAGCTGCCGGGTGATATTTTTAAACATAGTCATTCCCCCGCGCCCGCAAACGCGGACACAGTATTTCCTGCAGGCGTGGCAAGGCCGTACCTGACAGGCACTTAATGTTTTAAGCAGGAACGTGCAGGACGTTGCTGCCTCACATACCGGTGAGACAGCACAAAGGCTGGCTTACCGGAAAGAAAGAACGCTCCCGTTCAGGAGAAGCGTGGGATCGGGATCCATGTCACCTCCGGTAAGTAAAAAAGTAGGGTGCCGCCGCGCAGTATAAGGATTTAACCGTACCGTTTGCGGCGATTCGGGCGGTATTATACTCCCCCGCAAATAAACCGAACGTAAACCAGACTTTGCCCATAGCGAAAACACGCTATAGCATTAGGCTCTACTGACCACGTTGTCATTGTTACAGGGAATACAGCATGCAGAACCGCCTTACGATAAAAGACATCGCGCGTTTAAGCGGCGTGGGGAAATCCACCGTATCGCGCGTGCTCAACAATGAGAGCGGTGTCAGCGAACGCACCCGCGAGCGCGTCGAGGCGGTAATGAATCAGCACGGTTTTTCCCCTTCCCGCTCTGCGCGCGCCATGCGCGGGCAAAGTGACAAAGTGGTTGCCATTATCGTCTCGCGTCTGGATTCCCTGTCCGAGAACCTCGCCGTTCAGACCATGCTGCCCGCCTTTTATGAGCAGGGCTACGACCCCATCATGATGGAGAGCCAGTTCTCCACGCAGCTGGTTGAAGAGCATCTGGGTATGCTCCAGCGGCGCAACATTGACGGCGTGGTGCTGTTCGGTTTTACCGGCATCAAAGAGGAGATGCTGAAGCCCTGGCAGGCGTCGATGGTGATGCTGGCGCGCGATGCCCACGGTTTTGCCTCCGTCTGTTACGACGATGAGGGGGCGATTATTACCCTGATGCAGCGTCTGTACGATAAAGGCCATCGCCATATCAGCTACCTCGGCGTACCGCATGCGGACGTTACCACCGGCAAACGGCGTCACGAGGCCTACCTGACCTTCTGTAAACAGCACAACCTTTCCGCCGTCGCGTCTCTGCCGGGTCTGGGAATGAAACAGGGCTACGAGCAGGTCGCCAGCGTGCTGACCCCGCAGACCACGGCGCTGGTGTGCGCCACCGATACCCTGGCGCTGGGCGCGAGTAAATATCTTCAGGAGCAACGCATAGAGGGACTGCAGATCGCGAGCGTAGGCAGTACGCCGCTGATGAAGTTTCTGCACCCGGAGATTATCACCGTCGATCCGGGCTACGCCGAGTCAGGCAGGCAGGCCGCTGCACAGCTGATCGAGCAAATTAACGGACGTGCTGAGCCGCGTCAGATCGTAATTCCTGCCCACCTTTCATAACCCTCGTTTATCCGTTTATTGTGATCTTCGCCTGATTTCGGGAACGTTCCCATTTTCGCCGTCACGCTGAAGGAGTAGGCTTGCGCTCAGGTCATTACCCCCCTCACCATCGGTCATGAGGTTTCATGATGAGTAAAGTCAAACAAGAAGATATCGACCAGTTGATTGTCCTGGTAGGCGGCCGTGAAAACATCGCGACCGTCAGCCATTGCATTACCCGCCTGCGCTTCGTGCTGAACGATCCGGCCAAAGCCGATCCGAAAGCCATTGAAGCGCTTTCCATGGTCAAAGGCTGCTTTACCAACGCCGGTCAGTTCCAGGTCGTCATCGGTACCGAAGTGGGCGATTACTATCAGGCTCTGCTGGCGACAACCGGGCACAGTTCAGCCGATAAAGAGCAAGCCAAGAAAGCTGCACGCCAGAATATGAAATGGCACGAGCAGTTAATTTCCCACTTCGCGGAGATTTTCTTCCCGCTGCTCCCGGCACTGATCAGCGGCGGTCTGATTCTGGGCTTCCGCAACGTTATCGGTGATGTGCCGATGAGCGACGGCAAAACCCTGGCGCAGATGTACCCGGCGCTGAAAACCGTTTACGACTTCCTGTGGCTGATTGGCGAAGCGATCTTCTTCTATCTGCCGGTCGGGATTTGCTGGTCAGCGGTGCGCAAAATGGGCGGCACGCCGATTCTGGGTATCGTGCTGGGCGTCACGCTGGTCTCTCCACAGTTAATGAACGCTTACTTACTTGGTCAGCAGGTGCCTGAGGTGTGGAACTTCGGTCTGTTCACCATCGCGAAAGTGGGCTATCAGGCGCAGGTGATCCCAGCCTTGCTGGCCGGTCTGACGCTGGGCTTTATTGAAACGCGCCTGAAACGCATCGTACCGGATTACCTCTATCTGGTGGTGGTGCCGGTCTGCTCCCTTATTCTGGCCGTCTTCCTCGCCCATGCGTTTATCGGTCCGTTTGGCCGCATGATTGGCGACGGCGTTGCCTTCGCGGTACGTCACCTGATGACCGGCAGCTTCGCGCCGATTGGTGCCATGCTGTTTGGCTTCCTGTACGCCCCGCTGGTGATCACCGGCGTGCACCAGACCACGCTGGCGATTGATATGCAGATGATTCAGAGCATGGGCGGTACACCGGTCTGGCCTATCATCGCGCTGTCTAACATTGCGCAGGCCTCGGCGGTCACGGGCATTATCCTGGTCAGCCGCAAGCATAACGAGCGTGAGATTTCTGTTCCGGCCGCCATCTCCGCCTACCTCGGCGTTACCGAACCGGCGATGTACGGTATCAACCTGAAATACCGCTTCCCGATGCTGTGCGCGATGATCGGCTCCGGTCTGGCAGGCCTGGTATGCGGTCTGTACGGTGTGATGGCGAACGGGATCGGTGTCGGCGGTCTGCCTGGTATTCTCTCCATCCAGCCCGCTTTCTGGCAGGTGTTTTCCCTGGCGATGGTCATCGCGATTGTCGTCCCAATGGCTCTCACCACCGTGGTTTACCAGCGTAAGTACCGTCAGGGCGCGCTGCAAATTGTTTAACTTCATCTTTCGGGGCGCAGTTGCGCCCCTTCGCATTTGCAGGAACGCATTATGAATACCCTTCCTCACTGGTGGCAGAACGGCGTTATCTACCAGATCTATCCAAAGAGTTTTCAGGACACGACGGGCAGCGGTACCGGCGATTTACGCGGCGTCACGCAGCGGCTGGACTACCTGCAAACCCTCGGCATCGACGCCATCTGGCTGACGCCGTTTTATATTTCCCCGCAGGTAGATAACGGGTACGACGTGGCGAATTACACCGCCATCGACCCGGCCTATGGCACGCTGGATGATTTTGACGAGCTGGTCGCGCAGGCCCATCAACGCGGCATTCGTATCGTGCTGGATATGGTGTTCAATCACACCTCAACGCAGCACGCCTGGTTCCGGGAATCGCTGAATAAAGAGAGTCCGTATCGCCAGTTCTACATCTGGCGCGACGGCACACCGGAACAACTGCCCAATAACTGGCGCTCCAAATTTGGCGGCAACGCCTGGCGCTGGCACGCCGAGAGCGAGCAGTACTATCTGCACCTGTTCGCCCCCGAGCAGGCGGACCTCAACTGGGAAAACCCGCAGGTGCGCGCCGAACTGAAAAAGGTGTGCGAGTTCTGGGCCGACCGTGGCGTGGACGGTTTACGCCTCGATGTGATTAACCTGATTTCCAAAGACCAGGATTTCCCGGATGACGCCGTGGGCGATGGCCGTCGCTTCTATACCGACGGACCACGCATTCATGAGTATCTTCAGGAGATGAGCCGCGACGTCTTTACCCCGCGAAACCTGATGACGGTAGGCGAGATGTCGTCGACCTCGCTGGAAAACTGTCAGCAATACGCCTCTCTCGACGGGCGCGAGCTGTCGATGACCTTCAACTTCCACCACCTGAAAGTGGATTACCCCGGCGGCGAAAAGTGGACCCTGGCCAGGCCGGACTTCGTGGCGCTGAAAACCCTCTTCCGCCACTGGCAGCAGGGCATGCACAACAAGGCCTGGAACGCGCTGTTCTGGTGTAACCACGATCAGCCGCGCATTGTGTCGCGCTTTGGCGATGAAGGGGAGTACCGTCCCCACGCCGCGAAAATGCTCGGCATGGTGCTGCACGGAATGCAGGGCACCCCGTATATTTACCAGGGCGAAGAGCTGGGTATGACCAACCCGCACTTCAGCCGTATAACCGATTACCGCGACGTTGAAAGCCTTAATATGTTCGCTGAACTGCGGGCCAACGGTCGCGCCCCCGAAGAATTGCTGGCTATTCTGGCGAGTAAATCCCGCGATAATGGCCGCACGCCAATGCAGTGGGATGCCACACACAGTGCGGGCTTTACCGAGGGTGAGCCGTGGATTGGCGTTTGCGACAACTACGAGACGGTCAATGCCCGTGCGGCGCTGGACGATACTGATTCGGTGTTTTACACCTACCAGACGCTGATTCGCCTGCGCAAAACCCTGCCGGTGCTGACATGGGGAGATTATGAAGATCTGCTGCCCGACCACCCTTCCCTGTGGTGCTATCGCCGGCGGTCGCAGGGCCAGACGCTGATGGTGGTGGCAAACCTGAGCCGTGAGCGCCAGCAATGGGTTCCCGCGTCAGTACAGGGAGCATGGCGGGTCGCACTGAGCAACTATGCGGATGCTCCCCCTCAGCCCGACAACCTGCTGTTGCGCCCGTTTGAAGCCATCTGGTGGATACAGGAATAACCCTCAAGAGATACAGCCAGCTGTATCTCTTTTTTTATGTTTAGCGATACGCTAAATGTACGACGATAACTTTTACTTCACGGTGTGCCAAAATAAGAATAGCCCTGCCATTTAAATAACCTCGGCAGGACATTATGAAAAAGACAATTATTAAAGCAACATGTATTAGCGCATTATTATTAAGTACCCAGGGATGGTGCGGAAATACCTCCGTCGATCTTCGCTTTGGTCATAATACGCGCTCAGACGTAAATGATTCACGTATTAAAGTGATGCATCAGGCTGATAACGGTTTTTACTTTTCCGTCGAAGCGGCGCAAAACCATAACGATACGTTCTTTGGTGATACCGACCGATATAATCCGGACGAAAAAGGGTTAACGGAGGCAGCACAGGAAATCGAAACGCGCTGGCGTTTTGATCTGGGAAATGGGTTCGCCATCGCGCCAGGGATGGTGACCGTCTTTACCGCCAGCAATACGCATTACCGCCCCTTCATCCAGGGCTGGAAAGCATTCGATAACGGCCTGAACCTGTCTGCCCGCTACCGCTATAACACCGTTAACGACGCGCACAGCGACAAACGCCTGGACGGCAGCGGCTACACCCGCCGCGAGTCACACCAGTTCGACCTGTGGTTCGCGTACAACATCGGGAAATTCGGCATGTCCTATAACCCGCGCTTCCGCTGGCAGGATAATGTCGATCAGGGAACCGGGGATGATACCTACTGGGAGCACACCGTAGCGTTCAACTACAAGCTCGACGACGGCTGGACGCCTTACGTCGAACTGGTGTCGCTGGATAAAACCTACCTCACTCAGGATGGCAATCATGAAAATGATTACGCCATTCGTCTGGGTATCGTGAAACAGCTCTGACGGCCTGCCTACTCCGTATCGTGCTGCAGAAGCCTGCAGCCGATACGATCGACGGCGCTTAACAGGTCCAGCTGTCCCTCTCGCTGGTATAACGAGACGGCATTTATATCAATCGACAACGGCCAGCACAGCGTAGAAAGCCCGGCCAGCGTCGAACCCTGACGGGTAATCGCAATAATCTTTAGCCCCTTACGCAGCGCGTTACGCGCCATTTCTATCAGCGACTGCGTCTCCCCGGATTTACTGATCAACACCAGCGTGCCCTTCGATACCCGGGTCAACTGGTGCATATCATTCAGAATCAGGTGCGGCAGGCTCGCCAGTGACAAAAAACGCGACAGGTAGTTGAGGCTGGTGAGAGATGCCCCGCGTGCATATAAATAGATATGGCTGGAATGGGTCAGTAACCGGGACACGTCCACCACGATATCGTCTGCCTGCGGCCCCATCGCAGGCTCGGCAGGGACAGACGTAAAATGGTCGCGTAAAAACCGATAGCGAAGCTCGGTATAACTCTTATAGCCCATTTTCTTACAGACACGATTAACCGAGGTGGTTGTCGTAAACGTATCACGCGCAATCTCTTTTGCCGATATATCAGAAATATTGCGCGCGTGGTGCTGGATGTATTCAAATATCAACCGTTCACTTCCCTGAAATGAATTCATTTATTACGTCCTGTTAAAACCTAACAGGATATTAGCAGAATAGCGAAATAGTCTCTGGAAGGCGCTTCACATATTGCAACATAGCGTATGACGATACGTAATTAGTATTAGCAAACCTTAAACACTGTTTTAAGTTCTCTTTATACTTTCGCTATTTTCACACCCAGGGAATTATTACAATGATGAATCAAAAAATTATCGCTGTAACGGCTTGTCCTACAGGGATCGCGCACACGTTTATGGCGGCAAGTAAAATTATTGCATGGGCAAAAGAGCATAATATTGAGGTCAAGGTCGAAACGCAGGGCAGCGACGGCGTAAAAAACAGATTAACGAAACAGGATATTGCCTCCGCCACGGCCATTATTCTTGCAACCGACGTTCCCATTCAGGACGCAGAACGTTTTGAACACGTTCCTCACCTTCAGACCCGCACGCAGGAGCTGATTAAAAATACCGACCGCTACCTGCGTCAGGCGCTGGCCATGCAGAAAAACGTCACCACTGTGGCGGATGAAGACGCCATTCAGCGTTCGGCTTACCAGATTTTTATCGGCCATATCATGGCGGCCATCAGCTATATGTTACCGGTCGTGGTGATGGGCGGCCTGATGATGGCGACGGCCAAAATTACCGGGCAGTTTATTAACATTGAGCATTCGCCGTTCAGCGTGCTGGATAAAATGGGCTTTATGACCATCAAGTTCATGTACCCGGTCTTTGCGATGTATCTGGCCTTTTCCATTGCCGGTAAACCGGCGCTGATCCCCGGACTGATCGGCGGCATCATGTCAGATGAGGTCTACAAACGCTTTTTTGATATTGAAGGCTTTATGCCCTCCGGCTTTTTCGGCGCAATTGGCATCGGCTTTTTTGTCGGCTATCTGGTGCGCTGGCTGAATGATGCCATTCACGTCCGACAGCAGCTTACCACCCTTAAAACCATGCTGGTCGTTCCGCTGATCACCGGTATTACGCTGGTGATGGTAATGGAATATCTGATCAACCCGATTTTTGGTTCGCTTAACCAGCTGATGGTGGTCTTTTTTACCTCGGCGGGTGATACCGGACGCGGTTTCTATTCGGCCATGATCGCCGCGGGTACCGCATTCGATCTCGGCGGCCCGGTCAACAAGGCGGCAGGATCGGTCGCGCTCGGCCTGAACGGCATGAGCGAGACTTTTGATTTAACCGCCCGCGAGCTCTCCATCGTGATTCCTTCTATTGGGGTAGGCCTCGCCGCGTTCCTCAATGGGCGTTTTGGCCTGCCGGACGTGTTCAGCCGTGAAGAGAAAACCGTTGGCAGCACTTCGTTATTGCTGGGCTTTATCGGTATTTCAGAAGGCGCTATCCCGTTCATCCTGAAAAACCCACGCCTGATCCCCGTGTTTATGACAGGAGCCGTCGCAGGTGCGCTGGTGGCGATTGCCCTCGGCGTGAAGCAGACGTTGCCCCTTCCGGCTATCTGGGGCTGGCCGCTGGCGACCAATGTGGTCGGGTACCTGGCAAGCGTCTTTATTGGCGCACTGATTTGCGCCCTGGGCGTGCTTTATCTCAGCCCAAAGAACGCCAGATAAGGAGAGCGCAATGAGCCAGATCCACGTCATAGCCCATACCCACTGGGATCAGGAGTGGTATTTCACCCGCCAGGACAGCATGGTGCTGGCGTCATACAACTTTGCGGAGGTCATCGAGACGCTGGAGCAGGATCCGGCCTGGCAGTGCTATCACCTTGACGGGCAGATGGCGGTGGTGGATGACTTTCTCGCCATCAATCCCGATTACCGGCCCCGGCTGGAAAAACTGGTCAGGGAGAAAAGCGTGTTTGTCGGGCCGTGGTTCACCCAGACAGATACCTACAACGTTCACGGCGAATCGATTATCCGCAATCTCAAATACGGCATCTTCGCCGCTCGGGCGCTGGGGCATGCCATGCAGGTCGGTTATCTGCCGGATACCTTTGGGCATAACGCGCAGATGCCCACGATTTTGCAGGGCTGCAATATCGATAACATCGTTTTCTGGCGCGGTATCGACCACGACACTCAGGCCAAAAACAGCCAGTTTCTCTGGCGCGCGCCGTCAGGTGCAACCATCATCGCCTGTGCAATGGCGCTGGGGTATGGTGCGGCCAAGAACATGCGCGCGGAGGCCAGCCATCTGCACGACAAGATCTACCCGATGGTGGATCTGCTGCGTTCACGGTCGCAGATTGACGACCTGCTCCTGCCCTGCGGCGGCGATCAGGTCAGCATCGACCCGGCGCTGCCGCATATCCTGCAGGTTGCCAGCGCGCACTCTCCCACGCAGGACCGTTACGTCCTCAGCTCGCTGGAGCAGTACGTCGCACTGCTGCGCACAAAACGGGAACAGCTGGCGTTATGGGAAGGTGAGCTGAAATCGCCGCGCTACACCCGCATTCACAAAACGATCGGGTCTGTGCGTTACGATATCAAAAAGAAAAATGCCGATATTGAGCAGTTTATCCTGCGACAGCTGGAGCCCACCATCGCCATGGCGCGTCATCAGGGCATTCCGGTCATGCTCCCGATTGTGGACACCCTCTGGAAGAAGCTTCTGCGAAGCCATGCCCACGACTCCATGGGCGGCTGCAACAGCGATGCCACTAACCGCGACATTCTTCATCGACTCGAGCAGACAGAGCAGCTTTGTCACAGCCTGTGGAATCTGGTGGTGAAGTCACTGGCCGCCGCATGCTGTCAGGAGGGTGACCTGCTCATTTTCAACCCGCTGGCCACCCCGACCCGCTGCGTGATCCACACCACCCTGTACAGTCGGGCCGACAATATCACCCTGACGTATCAGGGCCAGCCGCTGCCCTTCAACGTTCTGGAACGCGAGACGTTACCCGGAGGAACGGCCATCTCCCTCACCTGTGAGGGTGAACGCGAAACACACCTTCCGCCTTATTTCCGCTGGCATGTTGTTCTGCAGACGCCTCTCCTGCCGCCGGTGGGCTATATCACCGTCAACGTAAAAGACACGCCGGCTCCGTTTGCCAGGACCTGCGCCGCGAAAGGAGAGGCGATAGAGAATACGGTTTATCGACTGACGCTGGAGGCCGGTACGCTGGTGCTTGAAGACAAGCGCAACGCCAGGCGCATCACGTCGTTATTCAGTCTTGAAGACTGCGCGGATGCCGGAGACAGCTATGATTTCTCGCCGCTCGCGGGCGATGAACCGACGCGCTGCGCGCATTTCACGCTGATCGACTGCAGCAAAACCCCTCTTTGCCAAACGATGGTGCTTGAGGCGGTCATGTCGCTGCCGCCGGATCTCGCTGGACGCCGGGAAAATACCCGCACCCCATTAACAATGCGCATAGTGTGCGAGTTACGTCACGACGATCCGAACCTGCATGTTGATAGCTCGCTGGTAAACAGCCACTGCGATCACCGGCTGCGTTTACTGATCAACAGCGATATTTGCACCCGTCACTCCCTCGCCTCGCAGCCGTTCTCGATAATCGAACGCGAAACGGGGTACGACGAGACTCACTGGCAGGAGCGCTATCGCGAGAAGCCCGTGGATATTGAAACCAGCGAGGGCATCATCGCTATCGCGCAAGCGGGCAAAGCGCTGGTCGTGAATAGCCGCGGCATGAAAGAGTTTCAGGTTATTGGACGCGATCCGGCAGTCATTGCCCTGACCTTATTCAAATCAACCGGCGTACTGGGGCGCAGCGATCTTGACTGGCGACCTGGCCGGGCGTCTGGCATTAACAATACGGTGGTCGACACGCCCGATGCGCAGCTGCTCAAACCGCTGCACTTTTCCTTCACCGTGGCGCTGGCCGATAACGCAGACCATCTGACGCTGCGCCAGCTGGAGAATCAGGCGACGGGTCACCCCTTCACCTATCAACGGCAAACGCTCCATACCCTCGATAACCGGCTTGAGCGTTTTTCGCTGCGCCTGCCCGAACGCACGCTGCCGGCAGAATTTTCGTTATTCGCCTTACCGGAACCGCTCGTTCTTTCTGCCCTGCCCCATGCGCAACGATCGCCTGGCACGATCGCCCGCGTGTTCAACGCCGGGACGCAGCCTGTCCCTGTTCCGGCTGGCCTGGCAGAGCGTCCCCAGCTCAATTATCTGGAAGAACACGTGCCATCGGTGACGACGATCCCCCCTTCTGCGACCTGTGATTTTTTGATTGAGGCTTAACATGAACTTGCTTGAACTCACGCACCCCGAACTGGTGTTTATTAACCCACCCTGCCGCACGCCTGAAGCGCTGATCCGCTGGCTCTCCGAACCGCTTGTCGGGCGAAACGTCATCACCGATAAAGATGCCTTTATCCAGAGCGTCTTACACCGCGAAAGTGAAGGTCCCACCGCGCTGGGCGAAGCGCTGGCCGTTCCGCACGGTAAATCAGACGCGGTGCAGCAGGCGGCGTTTTGTCTGGCGCTTTTTGATGAGCCGGTTATCTGGCCGGGGCTGGAAGGCGATGAAGCGGTCAGGATGGTTTTTCTGCTCGCCATCCCGCACGCCGAGGCCGGCAGTACGCATATGCAGCTGCTGACGACGCTGACCAGTTCGCTGGCGGAAGAGCGCGTGCGTAACGCGCTTCTGGCGGCGCGCACCGGCGAAGAAGCGCTGTCCGCGTTGCGCAGAGAAACGCCACAAAACGCGGACGCCGAACCCGGGCGCTCACTTGTTATCCCGCTGATACTGGGGAGTATTGCGGCGGCAGCCTTTCTCCAGGCCGGACTGAACTGGGCATGCGGGGTGAGTTAACCGACTGGCGCTCGGCACATGCTGCTGAGCGCTTGTTTTTGTTGAATAATTAATCAGAATTTTCCCTCTCGTCTTTACAAACGCTGGAGTGCCCGTCGTTTGTACTCTCGTCTTTTTACTTTGTTCTGAATCAAATAAATCGCAAACATGTTTGATGCAAATCACTATATGTAGCACTTAAAATGCACGCCGACCCAACATATTGTATTTATCGTCTACTATTCCAACAACAAGACGGCGACTCAGCTCTCCGGAATTGTGGATAACACGCGTTGGGAACGTGGGAAGTCTCTGGCCTGGCTGACAATACGCCCGGTGAACACTTCTCCACCTCTGTGGATAACCTGTTTTTAAAAATGGAGTGATCATGACACCGCATGTGATGAAACGTGATGGCTGTAAAGTGCCGTTTAAATCAGAGCGCATCCAGGAAGCCATTCTGCGTGCAGCTAAAGCAGCGGGTGTCGATGACGCAGATTACTGCGCCACCGTCGCAGAAGTCGTTAGCAGCCAGATGAACGAACGCAGCCAGGTCGATATCAATGAGATCCAGACCGCGGTTGAAAACCAGCTGATGGCGGGCCCCTACAAGCAGTTAGCCCGCGCCTATATCGAATACCGCCACGATCGGGACGTTCAGCGTGAGAAACGCGGTCGTCTTAATCAGGAGATTCGTGGCCTGGTGGAGCAGACCAACTCCGCCCTGCTGAATGAAAATGCCAACAAAGACAGCAAAGTGATCCCCACCCAGCGCGACCTGCTGGCCGGTATTGTTGCCAAACACTATGCCCGTCAGCACCTGCTGCCGCGCGACGTGGTCTCGGCGCATGAGCGCGGTGAGATCCACTATCACGATCTCGATTACTCGCCCTTCTTCCCGATGTTCAACTGCATGCTCATCGACCTGAAAGGCATGCTGACCCACGGTTTTAAAATGGGTAATGCCGAGATTGAGCCGCCAAAATCCATCTCCACGGCCACTGCGGTCACGGCGCAGATTATCGCTCAGGTCGCCAGCCATATTTACGGCGGCACCACCATTAACCGCATTGATGAAGTACTGGCACCGTTCGTCACGGCAAGCTTCAATAAACACCGTCAAACCGCTGAAGAGTGGCAAATCCCGGACGCCGAGGGCTACGCGCACTCCCGTACCGAAAAAGAGTGCTACGACGCGTTCCAGTCGCTGGAATACGAGGTGAACACCCTGCATACCGCCAACGGTCAGACGCCGTTTGTGACCTTCGGTTTTGGTCTGGGTACCAGTTGGGAATCACGCCTGATTCAGCAATCTATCCTGCGCAACCGTATCTCCGGGCTTGGTAAAAACCGTAAGACAGCGGTGTTCCCGAAACTGGTGTTCGCTATCCGCGACGGCCTGAACCACAAGTTTGGCGATCCTAACTACGACATCAAACAGCTGGCGCTGGAGTGTGCGAGCAAGCGCATGTACCCGGACATCCTGAACTACGACCAGGTGGTCAAAGTGACCGGCTCGTTTAAAACGCCGATGGGCTGCCGCAGCTTCCTCGGCGTGTATGAAGACGAAAACGGCGAACAGGTTCACGACGGCCGTAATAACCTCGGTGTGATCAGCCTCAACCTGCCGCGTATCGCCCTCGAAGCCAAAGGCGACGAAGCGGCCTTCTGGGCGCTGCTGGACGAACGTCTGCAGCTCGCACGAAAGGCCCTCATGACCCGTATCGCGCGTCTGGAAGGGGTGAAAGCCCGCGTTGCGCCCATCCTGTATATGGAAGGGGCCTGCGGCGTGCGCCTGAAGGCGGACGATGACGTGTCGGAGATCTTCAAAAATGGTCGCGCGTCGATTTCTCTGGGCTACATCGGTATTCACGAAACGATCAACGCGCTGTTCGGCAACCAGCACATGTATGACAGCGACGCCCTGCGTGAAAAAGGTGTCGCCATTGTTCAGCGCCTGCGCGATGCGGTTGACCAGTGGAAAGACGAAACCGGCTACGGCTTCAGCCTGTACAGCACCCCGAGTGAAAACCTGTGTGACCGTTTCTGCCGCCTGGATACCGCTGAATTTGGCATTGTCGAAGGGGTAACCGACAAAGGGTACTACACCAACAGCTTCCACCTCGACGTGGAGAAGAAGGTGAACCCTTACGACAAGATCGACTTTGAAGCCGCGTATCCGCCCGTCGCGAACGGTGGCTTCATCTGCTACGGCGAGTATCCGAACATTCAGCACAACCTGAAGGCGCTGGAAGATGTCTGGGATTACAGCTATCAGCACGTACCGTATTACGGGACCAACACCCCGATTGACGAGTGCTACGAGTGTGGCTTTACCGGTGAGTTTGAGTGCACCAGCAAAGGCTTCACCTGCCCGAAATGCGGTAACCACGATGCGGCTCGCGTCTCGGTGACCCGCCGCGTATGTGGCTATCTCGGGAGTCCCGATGCGCGTCCGTTTAACGCCGGTAAGCAGGAAGAGGTTAAGCGACGCGTGAAACATTTGGGGAATGGGCAGATCGGTTAAGGCGTCGGGGGTTTCCCCTCACCTTACCCCTCTCCCTCCGGGAGAGGGAACCGAACGCGCACCTACGTTTTCCCCCTCTCCCTGTGGGAGAGGGCTGGGGTGAGGGCACCCGCGCACACACACTCTGGACATCTTCTTATGCGATATCATCAATACTATCCCGTCGACATCGTCAACGGCCCCGGCACCCGCTGCACTCTGTTTGTCTCAGGCTGCGTCCATGAATGCCCCGGCTGTTACAACAAAAGCACCTGGCGCCTGAATTCAGGCCTGCCGTTCACCGCGGAAATGGAAGAGCGGATCATCCACGATCTCAACGACACGCGCATTCATCGCCAGGGGATTTCACTCTCCGGTGGCGACCCGCTTCACCCACAAAACGTGCCGGACATTCTGAAGCTGATAAAACGCATTCGCCGCGAATGTGCAGGCAAGGATATCTGGGTCTGGACGGGTTATAAGCTCGAAGAACTGAATGCTGAGCAGAGGGAAGTGGTGGATTTGATTAACGTACTGGTTGACGGCAAGTTTGAGCAGGATTTAAAAGACCCTGCGCTGATCTGGCGCGGCAGCAGCAACCAGGTTGTGCATCATTTGCGGTGATCGCTAAAGCCGTTTGTTTACGTCATGATAAACGGCTGATTTCTCTCTCTAACCGATAGCAATAACACATACCGTCACAACGTTGTCCTGAACCTGATAGACCAAACGATAACCCTGGGATCTGAGTTTTATCTTGTCGCAATCAGGCAGGCCATGCAGGCGAGCCGATTCAACCCTGGGGTTCACCAACACGTTCGCAAGCTTCTTCTTAAACTGATTTTTTACGGTATCACCCAGCCTGGTCCACTCCTTGAACGCCCTCGGATCAAATACGAGTTCATAAGTCATCCAGCCTAACCTTAATTCCTTTTTGCGGATTAGCCAACCGCTCCCGGACTGTCTGTATGAGTTCATCTTCACTGTCGCTAACAGTGACCGTTTTCACCGGCATACGCCCCGTCTCCGCAACGTACTGAAACAGTAACCGAACGGCTTCCGTTGGCGTGATATTGAGTTTTTCAAGCACGGCATAAGCCTCGTTTTTGAGTTTGTCATCCAGACGGACGTTCAGCGTGGCCATTATGCCTCCAGTGAAATCGAATGTGTAATGCATTTTAGCATTACATTTGCATTACATCGAATTCTGGATAACGTCTCTCAAAACCGGCTCACACTCTCCATCGCCACCGCTTTAAACCCGGCGAAATCATTGCAACTGCACAGCCGTGACATGGCGCGCTCACGCAGGAAAGTCACGAAAATATCGTAAATCGCCATCGCCTCTTCGTACTCGCGCTTGCTGATGGCGAGCAGGAAAATCACGTGGGCGGTTTCATCCCCCCAGGCAATACCCTGCGGTGACAGCACGGTGTAAACCACCGTTTTTTGTGCCAGTAGCCCGAGGGAGTGCGGCAGCGCAATGCCGTCGCCCAGCATGGTGCTGACGATGGCCTCTCGCTCAACGACCGAATCCAGAAACTCCGCGCCAACAAACCCCTCTTCTTCGAGCTGCTCGCACAGCTCCCGGAACAGCGTTTGCTGGTCAATCGGCCTGTCGATAATACGAAAATGGGCGGCATCGAAGTATTTATCCAGCATCCACGGGCGGGTTCGGTCCACCAGCACCAGCTTACCTATCTGCTCAAGCTGGTAGTCCGTCGGGAACGGGGCGATCATCACCACCGGTTTAGACTTTTCGCTCACGCGGGCGGTCGAGATAACAAAGTCTTCGCCGATCGGTTCCGCCAGCTCATACTCGCGCAGCGTGAGCGTGCGGGTCACCTCAATTTGCGGATATTTGCGCTGCAGCACCGCTTCAATCATCCGGACCATCGCATTCCCGGCATCGCAAACTAACAGCACCCTCGGCTGGCGCTGGTAGCCGATGTTGTAGTGGCGCTCCAGCCCGACGCCGATATGCAGCACCAGGAAACCGATCTCGTTTTCGCTGATCACATACGGCGTGTATTTCCCCCAGCTCGACACTGCCGCGAGGGTCATATCCCACGCCATCGGGTAGTGCTGCTTGATGTTATCCAGAAGCGGATTCGGGATCATGATTTGATAGCGCACGCGGGTGATCATGGTTTTGATGTGGGTGAGCAGATCCGCATGCAGTTGCTCGTCGCTGAGCAGGTTGTAGTTATAGTGGGTATTGATGTAGCGCAGGATGTAATTGACCAGCGCTTCGTCGTCATCGGCATTGATGGCACTGGGGGCAATCTCCTGGATCTGACGTGCCGCGATGTGAACGCAGAGCCAGCTCTCTTCTGAAGGCGAAAGCGCTTTATCCGCCAGCTGTTGAATGGTCACAGCGATGTCTTTCGCCGCCT
This sequence comes from Enterobacter sp. PTB, assembly GCF_051130085.1. NCBI lineage: Bacteria > Pseudomonadati > Pseudomonadota > Gammaproteobacteria > Enterobacterales > Enterobacteriaceae > Enterobacter > Enterobacter sp. PTB. The sequence continues at coordinate 113,799 of NZ_JBDKEE010000012.1, read as the reverse complement.
CACGGACATTCTCGGCCACATCTTCTGCGTGAAATTCCGGCAGCGGATAGCCCTCGCTGATGCGACGCACCGACACCGCACAGTACAGGCGCAGGAACAGCTCGCCCTCGTCAGTCAGACGAATGTGATGTCGCGTCAGCGCATCGTGCAGCACGGGAACCATCTGCTCAGCCACCCCCGCATTGAGCGCAACGTCGGTCACCAGCGGGTTCAGGCTATCCTGCTGTGCCAGCTCCCAGAGCAGATCGGTGAGACAGGCGCGGGTCGCCATCTCGCTGCCAAACAGCTTCATGCCGTGGCGCGGTCGGGTTTCCAGCGTCAGGTTGTAACGGTGGAACCACTCGCGCACTTCCACCATGTCACTTTGCAGCGTCGCACGGCTGACAAACCACTCATCCGCCAGATCCTCCAGCTTGAGCGAAAACGCGGAGGTAAGAAAACGGACCACCAGATAGTGCACGCGCTCCGGCCCGGTGCGGGGAATGCGCAGCGCGCGCGGGTGGGAGGACTGAAGCTGCTGATAGCGTTCTGCATCGTCAATTTTGAGCTGATAGCCATTGCCGCGGCTGAGAATAAACTGCGCGCCGTGGCTCGCCAGCAGCGCGTTCAGGGCAGTGATATCAGCGCGGACGGTTCGCGTGGAGACCGACAGCCGCTGCGCCAGTTCGTCCTGCGGCAGCGTCTCGTTTTGCAACAGATCGAAAAGTTGCGCTAAACGTTGGTTCGGAAATCGCACGGGGTTGTCCTCTTACGGCTTAGGGTGAAATGACCATCTGGGATGGGCTGCCGACCGGGGTATAGTCCGGCTCGGCGCTGAGTTTGCCGTCCTGCGCCACGCGAAAACGGGTAATGTTGTCGCTGCGCTGATTCATGACGTACAGCCAGCGCCCCTGTTTGTCGAGCGTCAGGGTGCGCGGGTAATCACCACGCGTCCACACATCATCCTGATGCGTCAGCGTGCCATCCGCTGTTACGGTAAAGTGCCCGATGCTGTTATGCAAACGGTTAGCCACATACAGCTGTTTGCCATCGGCACTGAGCGCCAGCCCGGCGGCAAAACTGGTGCCTTTATAGCCGTGTGGCAGGGCGGAGAGGGTTTTCCCCTCCTGCAGCCTGCCTCGCGCATCCAGCGTATAGTGCGTGAGCGTGGATGCCTCTTCGTTAATCAGCCATAACGCATCGCCTTTCGGCGTAAAGACGAAATGCCGCGGACCGGCCCCTTTCGAGGAGGCACTGATAAACGGCGGATCGTTCGGGGTCAGCTTGCCTGTTTGATCGTCAAAACGGTACTGGTAGATACGATCCAGGCCCAGATCGGTAGAAAAAACGTATTTCCCGCGCGGATCGGCGGCGATCATGTGCGCATGGGGGCCATTGTGATCGCTAATGGCAAAACTGCCTTCCACCGCCGCCGCCGGTTTCGCCACGCCCGGCTCTCCCCGATCCTGATGCGTGTCCGTGGCCTCCCCCAGACTGCCGCCTGCATTAACGGGCAGAACAGCAATCGAGCCGCTGACGTAGTTCGCCACCAGCAGGTGGTGACCCTTTGGCGTCAGGGAGAGATAGACCGGCCCCGCCCCGCCGGACGCCACCTGATTAAGCTCGCTCAGTTCACCGTTATCGCCCACGCGCAGCGCCTGCACCACGCCCTGCTCCACTTCGCTCGCCAGATAGAGCGTCTTACCATCCTGCGAGACGGTGAGCTGCGCGGCGTTTGGCAGCGTGCTGACCAGCGTTTTATTCGACAGCGCACCAGTGTGAGGATCGACCGTAAAGCGGTACAGCCCCTCGCCGTTCGGGTTGTACGTCCCGACCCAGGCGTACTGCGTCTGGGCGATGGCGGTGGTAGCGAGTAACGAGAGTGAAGCGACGAGCAGATTGCGGGTGTGCATGGTGGCTCCTTTGGTTTTGTGCGGTTTGTGCCCCTCACCCTAACCCTCTCCCCAAAGGGGAGAGGGGACGATTACACCCTCTCCCCTTTGGGGAGAGGGCCGGGGTGAGGGGTAAAGACTACTTAGCCAGCTTCTTCGTCATCTCCAGCAGCGTACGCACATCTTCCGGACGCGTGTCGCCGCTGGCTTTGTCGATAATCGAGCTGTAGATATGCGGAATGATTTTACTCACGCCCGCATCAAGGGCGATCTGCAGGATCGCTTCATAGTTCTCCAGATCGATCCCACCGGTCGGCTCCAGCCAGAAATCGTGACGGGCGCAGGCTTCCGCCACTGCCTGGTATTCGTCCCGACACGCCAGGCCTCCCATCGGGAAGTATTTGATGGAGCTGCCGCCAAAATCTTTCAGCAGGGCAATCGCGGTTTCAACCGGCACAATGCCGTCCGGGGCCGCGCTGCTCAGCGGACCGGTGGAGATTTTCACCTTGCCAACGGTGCCGGTCGGAGAGACCAGGCCGTTGACCACGGATTCACTCTGCCCCAGCAGCGCACGGCTGGTTGCCACGCCGGTGAACACCTGGTTAACGTGCTGCGGCTGCACCTGACGGGCGATCTCACTGACCATCGCGGACTGGTTCGGATCGCCCGCGCCGAGGCCCACAGAGAGCGCATTATCGATAAGCTGAGCGTAGTCGCGCATATCGGCAACCGCACTGGCGACATCCGGGTAATTTTTGGAGAGCACGCCCACCAGCACGTGGCCTTCCGCCGCCTCGTAAATGGCGCTGGCGTTGGCTTTCGATCCTGCCAGCACGTTCAGGCAGACGCGGTCACGGTAAAAGTTGGGGGTCAGTTTCATGCCTTTTTCTCCTGTCCTAACACTTCACTCATGCGGCGATAAACAATGTTCAGCTGATCGGCATTCACGCTGCGCACGTCCGCTTCGATAATCCCTTCGTTGGCCTTGTAGCCACGGAAGTAAATGGCGTACTCGCCCTGCTTCAGCGCGGTCACCAGGTCGCCGGTGCCAACACCGGTGGTAGCTTCATCAAACTTAATCTCGGTACGGGCGATATCGCGACCGGCACTGTCCCAGACCACGCGTGCCGTCACGCCGTTAAGGGTATTAAGCGCGTCAATAAATGGCGTCATCTTCGCCACCATCTCTTCGCCGCTCTCTTTGGTCGCCGTCAGGTAGTGTTCGATGGCACAGGTGAGGCCGAGGATCCCCTCTTTACCCACTTTCATTGCGCGGCCAATCCCCGCCGTCTGGCGTTTCACCCACTCAACATACTGCGTTTTGCCGATCACCAGCCCGCTGGTTGGCCCTTCAATCGCTTTCGCACCGCTGTAGATAACCAGATCGGCACCGGAGCGGTAGTAAACGTGAAGATCTTCTTCCGCGGCCGCATCCACGATCAGCGGCAGATCGTGCTTACGCGCCACCACCGCCGCCTGCTCTACGCTGAGCATGCTTTTCTGCACGCAGTGGTGAGACTTGATGTAAAGAATGGCCGCGGTACGCGGCGTGATGGCCGCCGCCAGCTGATCGGCGGAGCATTCGTTCGCGTAGCCCGCTTCCACCAGCTTGCCGCCGCCCAGCGCCACCATGGTGCCTACCGGTGCGCCAAAGTTAACGTTATGGCCTTTCGGCAGCACGATTTCGTTGTTCTCAATCGGGGTGACGTGCAGGTTCTCCAGCAGCCAGTCGCTGTCTTTGACCAGCACCGCCGCCACGGACTGGGCGATGCCCGCTGACGCGCAGGAGACCACCGTCGCCCCTTCCACATCCAGCAGCTTCGCGATGTATTCGCCGGTTTTGTTGACCAGATCCTTCATCTCGAAATAGTGATTCATGCCATCCATCGCCGCCTGCACCACGTCCGGGCGCGGCGTGGAGACACCCAGCGCCGTCATACGGCCTGAGGTGTTGATGACTTGCTTTAAGTGATACTTCTCATAAATCGAAGGCATGTTCCGTGCTCCCTTGTTCGGTCATGTAGCCCTTGCCTGCGCGGATGGCGGCAAGCGGCACCAGAATGTGTTCAGCCTGCAGGCTGTCATTTTCAGCATCCACCAGCAGCGTTGGCTGGCGTTTTATCGTGAACAGCGTCAGGTCGGCATCAAGGCCTGGCTGAATACGGCCTTTGTGCGTCAGACGCAGCCCGTCGGCGGCGTTCGCGGTGACGCACTCAATCACCTGCGGCAGCGACATGCCGATGGCGAGAAACTTCGACATCACGCTTGCCAGCGACCCTACCGGGCCGTTAATGCGGTTGCGGCAGTAAATATCCGAGCTGATGGTGTGTGGCAGAATGCCCATCGCAATGGCGCGTCTCGCCACCTCAAAGCTAAAGCTCGCCGTACCGTGTCCGACGTCCAGGCGCACACCGCGTTTCAGGGCGGAGGTGATGGACGCACGCAGTTCACCGGATGGCGTCAGAATGCGGTTCGGCTTGCCGTTGTAGCAGTGGGTGATGATGTCGCCTGAGCTGAGCAGGTCGGCAATTTCATCGAGGTTAGGCGGGTTGTTGCCGATGTGCACCATCAGCGGCAGGTCGCCGTTCTCTTTCTGGATGGCTTTCGCGCGCTCAAGCGGCGTTATGCCGTTTTCGCCAACCACGCTGCTGCTCATGCGCGCTTTCAGGCCAACGATAAAATCCGGGTAGCGCGTAACGGCCTGCTTCACGGCCTTCGCATCAATGTTGGCCATATTGGCCAGTTCGTTCTGGGCAATCAGCCCCACGCGGGAGATGTTCAGTAAGGCATAAACGTCGGTTGAGGCTTTACGGGTGATTTCATAAAAATCGTCCACGTCATCCGCGCCGGTACTGCCGGCATCCACCACCGAGGTCACGCCGGTGGCGATGCCCACGCTGTCCGGTTCGTCGTGATAAATAGGGGAGTTCGGGTAGCAGTGAACGTGGGAGTCAATCCAGCCTGCGCTGACGAACACTTCACCGTTCAACTCAACCGTTTTACGGGCGGGCGCGGTAATGTCGCCCACCGCCGCGATTTTTCCGTCCTGAATGGCGATATCAGTCAGGGTATCGTCGGTGAGGCGCGCACGGCGCAGGAGTAAATCAAACATGAGGATCTCCTGATAAGGCGGGCGCCGGGGCGCCCGCGGGCATTAAAGGGCGACCGGGAACAGCCAGCCCAGAATCATTGCACCGAGAATGGCGCCACCGGTAATCGGCTTCTGCCAGATATAGAACAGCAGCGCACCCACCAGAGAGCCGACGCCAATAGGAATGGAGGCGGTCATGGCGCTGAGGATAATCAACGGCCCGAGGAAACGACCGGAGGCGTTACCGGCACCCATCATCACGTCCGCCCCGTAGGTGGAGTTGCTCTGATTGATGGTGAACTTACGCGCCAGGATGATGACGTAGCCAATTGCCAGGCCAATCACCAGGCCGGTGATCAGCGCGGCGATAAAGTTGGTCACCGGGAACATGATGCCCGCGCCCAGCAGCAGCGCCGGAACCCCGAGGCCCACCCCGGTCTGGATCGCCCCGCCGATATCAAGGATACCGACCAGCGACCCTTCGATAATACGGGCGAACAAGAAGCTCGCACCGAACGCCGCCACCGCGCCGTAAACGCCGGTATCCATCCCCGCTTTCAGCATCGCCACGAAGGCCACTTCGTTGAACGCGCCGATGCCGTAGAGGTAGTACATATGCGTCCCGGCGAAAACACCGGAAGAGAGCAGGCCAACGAAGATCGGGAACGACCAGTCGGCATACCAAAACCCTTTATTCTGTTCCATGTCGAGGCTCCTGTTATTTACCGCTGAGCGCGTTGTGGATCATGTCGAGCCAGTTCGGCACGGTCAGATGGAAGGATTCGATCATCTTCATGTCGAAGCCGCGGAAGAAACCGCTCAGCACGAACAGCGCCACGATGGCCGCCATCATCACTTTGGTGACGTGGTTCCATCCGCTCTCTTCAACGCCCTTACCGATCAGGATACCCAGCACCAGACCCGGTACGGCGTTACCCATGATCAGCTGCGCCGCGCCGCCAAAAATGGTGGCCCAGAAGCCCGATTTTTTACCCGCATCGATGGCGGCCAGCCAGAAGATCACCGGCATCACGGTGTTGACCAGCAGGTTTGCCGCAGGCACCAGCACCTTCACGGCGGTTACCTGAAGCGCAGCCGGAACAGAAGAGGCGGTGAGGTTAAGGAAGGTGACGACAATCATGCCGATTACGCCGCAGGCAATCGCCATTTTGCGCGGATCGTGCAGCGTTTCGCCGACGTTACGGTTTTTAATCATCAGTGCTGCAGCACCCCAGTTCGGGATGATGCGGTGGTCAACGTCCTGTGTGAATGCCCCTGCGGCCACGGAAGAGGCCCAGGCGTTAAAGAAGAAGCCTAACCCAAAGGAGAAGTGAGAAGCCGGATCCCCTTCACAGGAGTTCAGTTCCCCCAACGTACGAAACGCGCCCATACCCTGAGTGGTAGGCGCATGAAACATGCGTGCAGCCCCGGCCCCCACACCGACGCCAACCAGGCCGCCAATGATGAGCGATTTTATTAATATAATTAAGAACATCAGTCTGCCCTTTTATGAATAATCAGCGTTGCGTGACGAAATCCACCTGGTCGAGATTGATGGCAGTCACGTTGACGGTCACATCCAGCTCCACGCTGTAGGTGCGTCTTTCCCGGCGCAGAAAGAAGAACAGAAAAGCTTCTTTACGCACCGCTTCTTGCGCCTGAACGACCTGCACATCCTGTGGCTCAATACGCAGTAAGATATGCGGTGAGGCTTTCATCACCGCGGCCTGAACGTGGTTGAGCGCATCAGCAAAGGCGCGCGCTTTAGCGTCGCCTTTGCCCTTCACTCTCAACGTGGTTGTGAACTGTTCTTTCATGCTTATGCGCCGTGTTTCTTCTGCCACGCCTGAACCAGACGCTCGCCCAGCTCTTCTTTATCCATAAAGCCAAAGCCCAGCACATTGCAGCCTTCATTGATGGCGGTGACACCTTCATCCACTGAACGCATGCCGTATTTGGCTTTGTAGCCATATTTGGTTTGTGCGGTGATGGCACCCGCGCCGCCGCTGCCGCAGAAGGAGATGCCGAAGGTGGCATTTTCCGCTTTCATCACGTCACCGAGCTTCATGTCTGCCGCCACACCCGGCACGACAACCGCGCGTCCACCGGCTTTTTCAACGCCTGCCGCCACTTTCTGACCTTTACCCAGGCGATCGCCAATCACGACTGTAATCTGTTCCATGTGTTGCTCCTTAAAGGTTGTCTTTCGCGACTTCGAAGTGAACGGAAAGCAGCCAGGCCTCTTCATCAGGAAGGTTGCCAAACTGCGCGACCACTTCACGGGCAAGCCGCATTGAATCGGGAGAAATTTCGTCGAACAGCTCGGCTTCAACCTCCGGCAGCGGCTCGCCGGTCACGGACCGGTGCGCCATCGCGCGAACGTGGGAGGTGAGCATCTGTTCCTGTACTGCGTTGGGGATGATGTTGTGCCGGGCCAGCAGGGCATACACCTGCGCCAGCATGGTGTTAGCGAGCTGCTCTGTTTGCACCGCCTGATCTCCAACGTCGTTCATTACCGCTCCGTTAATCACTCGTCTTACCCCGTTAATGGCTCTGGAATAAAACTAACGTTGGGGGGGAATTGTTTGTAGCGAGTTGTTTTCCACTTCGAAGTGGAAAGGCGAGCACCGGCAGTGATCTGTGCCACATAAATATGCTGAATATAGATAAATCACTGTATTTACGTGATGAATATCACGCTATCTGACGGCAATTAAGGGGGCGTGGGAGCGAAAAAGATTATGGGCAGGCGTGCAAATATGTGAGGTGGATAAGGTTTTCTTATGCCCGGAGAGCAAACATGCGGGGGCGATTAACCGCCCCCGCACGGGGAAAGCGCGTACCGAGAATTAACGATACTTTTTGTGATAGGTATTACGCGTGGTCACAAACTGGTCGGCTGCCGCCTGGGCTTCCTTCACTTTGCCTTCGTTGGCAAGCTTCAGTGCACCGTCAATCTGACCGACCAGCACGTCAAAGCCGTGGCGGTAGTCTTTCATCTCAGCGCTGTCTGCCGCTTTGTTTTCCAGCTTTGGCGGCGTGGATTTCTGCGCGTCCAGTGCCGCTTCACGCATTTTGGTCAATGCGCCTTTCATTTCCGCCGCATTGTCCGTTTTCTGCACCACCTTCAGGTTTTCACTGAGGATGCCCATGTCGTCTTCAAGATCGGCAGCAAACGCAGAAGAACCAAGAACCAGCGTTGACGCTGCGACGATCGCTAACAGGTGTTTACGCATTGCTCACTTCCTTTTTTATTATTAAAACGCCTTTACGGGTATTACTGCCCGGCGATTTTCATCTCCGGTAAGAGGACTGAACCACACTGTATATTGCTACGTGTTTCAATATCGTTACCGACAGTAACAATATTGCGCCACATGTCTTTCAGGTTGCCGGCGATGGTAATTTCGCTAACCGGATACTGAATTTCACCGTTCTCAACCCAGAAGCCCGCCGCGCCGCGCGAATAATCGCCGGTAATGCCGCTTACGCCCTGGCCCATTAACTCGGTGACGACCAGACCGGTGCCCATCTCTTTAAGCATCTGCTCAAAGCTCAGGCCCTGACCCGCGATTCGCCAGTTGTGAATGCCGCCCGCGTGACCGGTGCTTTTCAGCCCCAGCTTGCGCGCAGAGTAGTTGGTCAGCAGCCACTGCGTCAGAATGCCGTCTTTGATGATATCGCGGCGCTCGGTGCGCACACCTTCGCTGTCGAACGGCGTCGAGGCCAGCCCTTTCAGCAGGTGCGGATGCTCTTCAATGGTCAACCATTCCGGCAGGATCTGCTTGCCCAGCGAGTCGAGCAGGAACGTCGATTTACGGTAAACGGAGCCCCCGGCAATCGCCCCCACCAGGTGGCCAAACAGGCCGGTCGCCACTTCATTGGCAAAAATGACCGGGGCTTTCATGGTGGAGAGTTTACGTGGCGACAGACGGGACAGCGTGCGCTGCGCGCATTCTGCGCCAACCCACTCAGGAGACTGCAAATCGCCCAGCGCGCGACCGATGGTGTAGGCGTAATCACGCTCCATATCCCCGTTCTCTTCAGCGATAACGCAGCTGGAGAGCGAATGGCGCGTTGAGCAGTAGCCCTGCAGCATCCCGTGGCTGTTACCAAACACTTTGATACCGTAGTGGCTGTTAAAACTTCCACCTTCGGTATTGGTGATGCGTTTATCGGCCTTCAGAGACGCCTGCTCGGCACGGGCAGCCAGTTCGATTGCTTCGTCCGGCGTCACTTCCGCCGGGTGGAAAAGATCGAGATCCGGGGCATCGAATGCCAGCAGCTCTTTGTCGGCAACGCCGGCGTAAGGATCGGGCGAGGTGTAACGCGCAATATCCAGCGCAGCCTGCACCGTACGGGCAATGGCATCCGGGCTGAGATCGGTCGATGACGCGCTGCCTTTGCGATTCTGGTGATAAACCGTGATCCCCAGGGCGCCATCGCTGTTGAATTCTACATTTTCCACTTCGCCGTAGCGGGTGCTGACGCTGATGCCGGTGGTTTTGCTTACCGCCACTTCGGCGCCATCTGATTTACCTGAAGCGAGCGTCAGCGCGGTGGAGACGGCTTCTTCCAGAATCTTACGCTGCGCTTCAACTTGTGAGGTTACTTTCATCGCAAATGCCATACTGTAAGAGAGAGTTAATTGAAGTCTAACAGAGAACCGTTTTTCAGTGCGCGTCTTAACTGGTAACATTAGCCTCTTTTTTTAAGGAGCCTGACATGACTAAGCAGCCCGAAGACTGGCTCGACGACGTTCCCGGTGATGACATCGAAGACGAAGATGATGAGATCATCTGGGTCAGTAAAAGTGAAATTAAACGTGACGCCGAAGAGTTAAAACAGCTTGGCGCGGAAATGGTAGAACTGGGTAAAAACGCGCTGGATAAACTCCCGCTCGACCAGGATCTGCGCGATGCCATTGAACTGGCACAGAAAATCAAGAAAGAAGGCCGTCGCCGTCAGCTTCAGCTTATCGGTAAAATGCTGCGTCAGCGTGACGTTGAACCGATCCGCCAGGCGCTGGACAAACTGAAAAACCGCCACAACCAGCAGGTTGCGCTGTTCCATAAGCTTGAGCAGATCCGCGATCGTCTGATTGAACAAGGTGATGATGCGGTACCGGAAGTACTGAACCTGTGGCCGGATGCCGATCGCCAGCAGCTGCGTTCGTTGATCCGCAATGCCCAGAAAGAGAAAGAAGCGAACAAGCCGCCGAAGTCTGCACGCCTGATTTTCCAGTATCTGCGTGAGCTGTCTGAAAACGAAGAGTAAGCACAGCATCGTTGAGTGCCCTCAACCCCGCCCTCTCCCTGTGGGCGAGGGAGAAAAAGCCCGATAAGCGTGAGCGCTACCGGGCTTTTTTTTACTCTGCGACCGCCTGCGCTTTCTTCGCCAGACCGTCCAGCAGCTTCTGATGGATCCCACCAAAACCGCCGTTGCTCATCACCAGAATGTGATCGCCAGGCTGTGCGGCTTTCACCACCATATCCGCCAGCGCATCCACATCCGCACTCCAGTGCGCAGGCTGAATGCAGGCATCGGCCACTTCGGCCACCTGCCACGGAATATGCTGCGGCTGCAGCAGGAAGACTTCATCGGCACGCCCTAAGGATGGCGCAAGATCGTCTTTGCAGATGCCCATTTTCATGGTGTTCGAACGCGGTTCCAGCACGGCCAGAATGCGGGCGGTCCCGCCGACTTTGCCGCGTAAAGCTGCAAGCGTCGCCAGAATGGCGGTCGGGTGATGCGCAAAGTCGTCATACACCGTGACGCCGTGGGCTTCACCGCGCAGCTCCAGACGACGGCGGGCGTTAATGAACGAGCCTAACGCATCCGCCGCATCCGCAGGCTGAACGCCCACATGACGTGCCGCGGCAATCGCCATCAGGCCGTTGTGCATGTTGTGCTCGCCCACCAGGCCCCACTTCACCTCACCCACTTTCTCGCCATCGAGCAGCACTTCCCACTCGGAGGCATCCGCATTGAGTTTTTTCGCCTGCCAGTGCCCCTGCTCGCCCACCATCTCCTGCTCGCTCCAGCATCCCATCGCCAGGGTTTGCTTCAGGTTGATGTCGTTTTCCGGCAGGATGATGCGGCCCTGACCCGGAACGATGCGCACCAGATGGTGGAACTGTTTCTGAATCGCTTTCAGGTCGTCAAAAATATCCGCGTGATCGAACTCAAGGTTGTTGAGGATCAGCGTCCGCGGGCAGTAGTGCACGAACTTGGAGCGCTTGTCGAAGAACGCGCAGTCATACTCATCGGCTTCGATCACGAAGAACGGGCTGTCACCCAGACGCGCAGAAACATCGAAATTACCCGGTACCCCCCCGATCACAAAACCTGGCTTATAACCACAGGCTTCGAGGATCCAGGTCGCCATTCCGGCGGTCGTGGTTTTGCCATGCGTTCCGGCTACGGCAACGACCCAACGGTCGCGCAGCACGAAATCATGCAGCCACTGCGGGCCAGACATGAACGGAATGTTGCGTTCCAGAACCGCCTCAACGCACGGATTACCGCGGGTCATGGCGTTGCCAATGATCACCAGATCCGGCTCAGGATCCAGTTGGCTGGCATCGTATCCCTGAATCAGAGAGATGCCCTGTTTCTCCAGAAGCGTGCTCATCGGCGGATACACATTGGCGTCCGAACCTGTCACTTCATGGCCCAGAGAGCGCGCCAGCATTGCCAGTCCGCCCATGAAAGTGCCACAAATCCCCAATATATGAATGCGCATACGTCACTATCCTTCTTCAATGTGGCGCACATTTTACTCACATGTCAGCGACAGCGAAACGCATTTCAGGTAAATCCGTATATTGCTGGCGCGATTCACCTCTGCGCTAATATTTGAATGTTTGTTAAGATTGTTGGGCTTTAGTCGTTTTAGTGAACATACAATCGCTCTACTCACAAAGATGCAGGGAAAGTGTTATGAAAACGTTAGGTGAATTTATTGTCGAAAAGCAGCACGAGTTTTCTCATGCTACGGGTGAACTCACTGCTTTGCTGTCGGCAATAAAGCTGGGCGCTAAGATCATCCACCGTGATATCAACAAGGCCGGTCTGGTCGATATCCTGGGTGCCAGCGGTGCCGAGAACGTTCAGGGCGAGGTTCAACAGAAACTCGATCTGTTCGCAAATGAAAAACTGAAAGCTGCACTGCGCGCGCGCGACATCGTGGCGGGTATCGCCTCCGAAGAAGAAGATGAAATTGTCGTTTTCGAAGGGTGTGAACACGCTAAATACGTTGTGCTGATGGATCCGCTGGACGGTTCCTCTAACATCGACGTTAACGTTTCTGTCGGTACCATTTTCTCCATCTACCGCCGCGTCACGCCTGTTGGCACGCCGGTGACAGAGGAAGATTTCCTGCAGCCGGGCAGTAACCAGGTGGCGGCCGGTTACGTCGTTTATGGCTCCTCCACCATGCTGGTGTACACCACGGGCTGCGGCGTTCACGCCTTTACTTACGATCCCTCGCTGGGCGTTTTCTGCCTGAGCCAGGAACGTATGCGCTTCCCGGAGAAGGGCAATACCTACTCCATCAACGAAGGCAACTACATCCGATTCCCGAACGGCGTGAAGAAATACATCAAGTTCTGCCAGGAAGAAGATAAAGCCACTCAGCGCCCGTACACGTCCCGCTATATCGGCTCGCTGGTTGCTGACTTCCACCGCAACCTGCTGAAAGGCGGTATCTACCTCTACCCAAGCACGGCAAGCCACCCTGACGGCAAGCTGCGTCTGCTGTATGAATGCAACCCAATGGCGTTCCTGGCCGAACAGGCTGGCGGCAAGGCGAGCGACGGTAAAGAGCGTATTCTGGACATCGTGCCGGAAAGCCTGCACCAGCGTCGTTCGTTCTTTGTCGGCAACACCCATATGGTTGATGACGTTGAACGTTTTATCCGTGAGTATCCGGACGCATAACCCATAACACGGGGAGCCCTTCAGGCTCCCCGCTTCATTTATATATTTTACCGTATAAGTGTTTATAAAAAACACGCTTTAATATTCGGTTTTGCTCCTGCATTATTTCCATAACAGTTTGACAAATATTTCCTGGAGCCTAATCGTCATGAAAAATTATTCCCGTGCTAATACCGGCATTGACTTAAATCTTATCCCTGTTTTTATTGAAGTGGTCCGCTGCGGCAGTATGGCAAAAGCCTCCGTACGTCTGGAGATGTCGCGCCCCGCGGTGAGTCTGGCATTAAAACGCTTTAATCAGCTGTTTGACGAGCCGCTATTTTTCCGCAAAGGGTTATATCTTGAGCCGACTGAAAATGCATTAGCATTAACCCAGTCTCTGGAAATATTAATGGGCGACATTCACGATAATATTGGCGCATTAAATTCAGCGACACATAAAACCCCGACACAGAATGCGCCGGGGCGGGAAAATATTATGCCGCTGTCTGAGCCGTCAGTTTAAATGATGCCATGGCGTCCATCAGCTGACGCGATTGCTCTTCCAGCGAGCGCGTCGCGGCAGAAGATTGCTGGACCAGCGCCGCATTCTGCTGCGCGGTTTCGTCCATCTGATTCACGGCAATATTCACCTGCTCAATGCCGCGACTCTGCTCCTGGGACGCGGTCGCAATCTCGCGCATCAGTTTGGTCATGCGCAGTACTTCTGTTGCGATCTCATCCATCGTTTCGCCAGCCTGCTGCGCCAGCTCGCTGCCTTCGTTTACATGGGTCTGAGAATCACTGATAAGCGAACGGATCTCTTTTGCTGCGTCAGCGCTGCGGCTGGCGAGGTTTCGCACTTCACCGGCGACAACGGCAAACCCGCGCCCCTGCTCACCCGCGCGCGCCGCTTCCACCGAGGCGTTCAGCGCCAGAATATTGGTCTGGAAGGCAATGCCGTCAATGACGCTCAGAATATCGGCGATGCGTGCCGAACTGCCGGCGATATCACGCATTTTTTCAATGACGTAGCAGACCATTTCGCTGCCGTGATCGGCGGTGTCAGACACGGATTTCGCCAGCTGGTGCGCCTGCTCGGCGTTGTCTGCATTGAGTTTCACCGTGGCGGTGATCTCTTCCATGCTGGCGGCCGTCTGCTCAAGCGATGTCGCGGTGGATTCCGTGCGCTGGGCAAGATCCATGTTCCCCGCCGTCAGCTCGCGGCTGCCGGTATCAATTTGCGAGCTGGCATCACGTACCCGTAAAACCGAGTTCATCAGAGACTGCCGCATCCCCTCAATGGCCGCGTTCAGGCGGTTAAACTCCTGGCTCGCCGGGTCATTCAGCGTATGGGTTAAATCGCCCGCCGCCACGTTCTCCAGCTGAGCAATGGACGCCGAAAGCGGTTTGAGCAGCATGTGACGCAGTACCAGCCACGCCAGCACAATAATGCCAGCCGTCAGCAGCGCGGCCACCACGATCAGGATCAGTACCCGGTTTTTACTCGACTGCACGGCCTTCACTTCCGCTTTCCCGCGCGCTTCGCTCCATTTCTGAAAGACCTGCATATCATTATCAAACTGCGCCGCCACCGGGATCAGCGTGTTCTCCAGCAGATCGTAATAGCTGTCTGCGCTCTGATCGTTCAGGGCTTTCAGCATCGGGTCGATCCCCTGCTGGTTATAGGTCGCCAGGCTCGCGGCCACCTTATCCAGCAATTTTTGTCCCTGCTCATCCGCCACCCCGCCGTCGATCACGCCTTTCAGCGTTTTACGGGCCTGGGCAATCTCCTGATTGATGTTTTTCACCGATTTGGCCGCGTCATCCAGCATGCCGATTTCCATCATCCGGACCGCCTGACCCGCTTCATTACGCGCGCGCAGGATCAGGGTATAGCCAGAATTAAGCTGCACCATCTGCTCACCCTGAAGGTGGTTGATGCGCTGGAGTGAAGAAGAACTCTGTGTGAGGGCATAAATGCCAATGCCGCTGACAATCAGCAGCAGAAGGGTCATAACGGCCAGTAAAGAGAGCAAGCCGGTACGAATCGATAGCGTTTTAAGCATGATATTATTTCCGGTAGCGAGATATTTCTGGGCATAAAAAAAGAGTATCGGCCGCTACCGGAAAATGTTTAGACTTTAAGCAAATTCAGCGTGTTATGGCTCTGTTACTGATGTGTTTACACGGGTAACAGGCGAACTTTGTCGGTTCTCCCAGAGCACCGTCAGGCCGCGCTGCAGGGCGATAAAAATAAACAACAGAATGCCAATGGCGATCTTGGTCCACCATGAACTGAGCGTGCCGTCAAAGTTGATATAGGTCTGGATCAGTCCCTGGATCGCCACGCCGAACAGCGTCCCCAGCACCGTGCCAACGCCGCCGCTGAGCAACGTGCCGCCAATCACCACCGAGGCGATGGCATCAAGTTCCACCCCGACCCCTGCCAGGGCATAACCCGCCTGGGTATAAATCGAGAAGACGATCCCCGCCAGCGTCGCCAGTCCGGTCGAGAGCATATAGATGCGGATTGTGGTGCTGCGGGTGGAGATCCCCATCAGGTTTGCCGAGGTGGCGCTGCCGCCAATGGCATAGACCTGATTACCAAACCGGGTACGGTGGGCAAGGAAGATCCCCACCACCACCACGCCCAGCATCAGCAACCCCATCGCGCTCAGACGACCGCCCCCGGGGATTTTCCACGCCAGGCTGGAGAGCGTGTCGTAGACAGGATGGTTAATCGGAATCGATTCTTCCGAGACCAGGTAGCTCACGCCGCGCAGGAAGAACATGCCGGCGAGGGTGATAATAAAGGCCGGGATTTTCAGCGCGTCGATCAAAAGCCCCATAAAGGCGCCAAACGCGCAGCCCATCACCAGCACCAGCGGGAAAGCCAGCAGCGGCGAGATCCCCCAGAAACCGATCGCTTTTGCGAGGAATACGCCCGTGAAAGCGATCACCGACCCAACCGAGAGATCGATCCCACCGGAGAGGATCACAAAGGTCATGCCAACGGCGATAATGCCTAAAAAGGCGTTATCCGTCAGAATGTTGCAAATCACCCGGGTAGAGGCGAAGCCCGGGAATTGCGTCAGGCAGTAGAGATAACCCAGCACAAACACGCCCAGGGTGATCATTAACGGTAAATTACGTTTTATCATGGCCACGGATCCCTTTAATGATGCTGACAAAGCGCGGCGACTGGACGATCAGCACGCAGAGCACGACCACCGCTTTCACCACCTGGTTGAGTTCCGGCTGAAAACCGGAGAGCAGGATCCCGGTATTCATACCCTGAATAATCAGCGCGCCGATCACCGAGAGCAGCAGATTAAACCGCCCGCCCATCAGCGATCCGCCACCGATAACCACCGCCAGGATCGCATCCAGCTCCAGCCATAACCCGGCGTTGTTGGCATCCGCACCACGGATGTCCGCCGCGACGATCACCCCGGCAATGGCGGCGCAAATGCCGCTCAGCACATAGGTCAGCATAACCATCAGCCGTGTATTAACCCCGGCGTTTCGCGCCGCACGGATGTTAATTCCGACCGCTTCAATGAACATGCCCAGCGCCGTTTTACGGGTAAAGAGCCAGAACACAAGTAATGTGACCAGCGCAATAACGATCGGCGTCGGGAAGAAGAACAGCTTACCGCTGCCAAGCCATGCCAGGCCGGGGGAGTTGAAGGTCACAATCTGACCCGAGGTGATAAGCTGTGCCACACCGCGTCCGGCCACCATCAGGATGAGAGTGGCGACAAACGGCTGAATTTTCAGGACCGCCACCAGGATGCCGTTCCACAGTCCGGCCAGCACCCCAGTACCTAATGCAGCCAGCAGCACCACCGGCAGGCTGTGCCCGGCGACGGTCATGGACGCTGCCGTGGCGCCGGCGATGGCCATCACCGCACCGACGGAGAGGTCAATCCCGCCGGTGGCAATCACCAGCGTCATACCAATGGCCAGAAGCGCCACCGGGGCGGCGCGGTTTAAAATGTCTATCGGACTGCCAAACAGCCGGCCATCCTGCACGATAATCTGAAAGAAATGCGGGGCGACCAGGCTATCGATCAGCAGCACCAGCAGCAACGCGATAATTTGCGGCGTGCCGGTAGGCCAGGTGAAGCGGCGCCTGGTTGCACCGGTTTGCGGAAGCGAACGGGGCATCACGATTAACTCCTTACGCCGCGATGGCATTCATGATTGCCGGAACGGACAGTTTATCCAGCGGGATCTCTGCCACCTGCTTACGATCGCGCATGATGATGACGCGATCGGCATACCCCACCAGCTCTTCCAGCTCGGATGAGATAACCAGCAGCGCCAGACCGTCTGCACACAGCGTTTCGATAAGCCGGATAATTTCGGCATGCGCCCCGACGTCGATACCGCGCGTCGGTTCATCGAGGATCAGGAACTGGGGTTTAGTCAGCAGCCAGCGTGACAGCAATACCTTCTGCTGGTTGCCACCGGAGAGAAATTCAATGGGCTGTTCAGCGCTCGGCGTACGTATACCGAGCTGACGGATAAATCGCTCGGCAATGGCGTTTTGTTCTTTCCGCGGGATGGGGCGTAGCCATCCGCGCTGCGCCTGCAGAGCCAGAATGATATTTTCCCGCACCGAGGCGGCGGCAATTATGCCATCGGTTTTCCTGTCTTCCGGGCAGAAGCCCACGCCCAGGCAGGAGGCCTGATGCGGCGATCGCAGGGTCTGCGGTTTACCTTTGATCAGCGCGCTGCCGCTGTCCGCAGGTTTGATCCCGAAGATCACCTCGGCGGTTTCGGTGCGCCCGGAACCCAGCAGGCCCGCCAGCCCGACAATTTCACCGGGCCGCACGTCCAGATTAAAGGGCGAGATCACCCCTTTTTTGCCGAAATCGCTGAAGGCTGCGACCGGTTTCTCGCTGAGCAGCGTGCGGCCTGCACGCTGAAGCGCGTTGGTTTCCAGCTCGCGGCCCAGCATCATTTTGACCAGTTCTATCTGCGGCAGCTCGCGGGTTTCGCGGCAGCCGACAAAGCTGCCGTTGCGCAGCACCGTGATGCGATCGCTGACCTCATACACCTGATCGAGGAAGTGGGTGACGAAGATCAGGCTTACCCCCTGATCGCGCAGCTGGCGCATCAGGGTAAAGAGCATTTCAACTTCCTGGGTATCAAGGCTCGCGGTAGGCTCATCAAGGATCAGCACTTTCGCGGAGAGATCGATCGCCCGGCAAATCGCGACAATTTGCTGCATCGCGACGGAAAAACGGTTCAGCGGTTCGCGAACGTCCAGGGAGAAGCCATAGGATTCCATCAGCCTGGTGGCCCGCGCTTCCATCTCTTTGCGTCGCAGCAGGCCGAAGCGTCTTGGCTCACGGCCGATAAACAGGTTATCCGCCACCGACATATTCGGCAGCAGGTTCACTTCCTGGTAAACCGTCCCAATCCCCAGCTGCTGCGCATGGGCGGTGTTTTTTGGCGAAATGGCGTTGCCTTCTAGCCAGATTGTGCCGCGATCGGCATGGTAAACGCCGGTAAGTGCCTTAATCAGCGTCGATTTTCCCGCACCGTTCTCTCCCAGCAGCGCCATAATCTCACCGCGTCGCAGGCTAAAATCAACGTTATCCAGCGCTTTTACACCGGGGAAAAACTTGCTTAAGCCCTCTGTGCGGAGGATTTCCTGGTGTTGTGTGTCGGTCATGTTTCCCCCTCACCCTCGCCCTCTCCCGGTTGGGGAGAGGGAAATGTTCATGCCAGTCTACCCGCCCTTGTATACCCTCTCCCCTCAGGGGAGAGGAGTGGGGTAAGGGGCGAGGGAAAAGGCCTTAGTAGCCCATATTTTTCTTCTTCTCTAACTCTTCTTTCGCGGTGTCAGGCAGGTAGAGCGTCGATTTGGTGATCGTCACTTTTTCAGGCAGGGTGCCGTCTTTCTTGAATTTCTCCAGCGCATCGAATGCCGGGCCAGCCATGTTTGGCGTCAGCTCCACGCTGGCGTTCGCTTCGCCGTCCATCATCGCTTTATAGATATCCGGCACGCCATCGATAGAGCCAGTGAGGATATCTTTGCCCGGCTTCAGACCCGCTTCTTTGATGGCCTGGATAGCCCCGATCACCATGTCATCGTTGTGGGCGTAAACCATGCAGATGTTCTTGCCGTTGTTTTCAGCCTTGATAAAGCTCTCCATGACCTCTTTACCTTTACTGCGGGTAAAGTCGCCGGACTGAGAGCGGATAATCTTAATGTTTGGCGCTTTGGCGATGGCTTCCGCGAAGCCTTTCTTACGATCGATGGCCACGCTCGCCCCAACGGTACCCTGCAACTCAACGACGTTACACGGCTTGCCATCCACCTGTTTCACCAGCCAGTCACCAATTAATTGGCCCTCGAGAACGTTATTGGCGGTGACGGTGGTCATATAGAGAGATTTGTCTTTTACATCAATGGAACGATCGAGCAAAACAACCGGGATCTCAGCGTCTTTCGCTTCCTTCAGGACCGGCTCCCAGCCAGTGGCCACGACCGGCGCAATAAAGATGGCATCAACGCCCTGGGCGATAAATGACCGCACGGCTTTGATCTGGTTTTCCTGTTTTTGCTGCGCATCGGCGATTTTCAGGGTGATACCGCGTTTCTGGGCCTCGCTTTTCGCAACGTTGGTTTCTGCCGCTCGCCAGCCGGATTCAGAGCCGACCTGGGAAAAACCTACGGTTAAAGGGGCGGCCATCGCCATAGACGACATGGCTGCCGAAACTGCTGTGACAAGAAGTAAGCGCTTCCACATATGAACGTCCTCGTAGGGGTGTTTATTGTTGGTTAAAAGATGTTCTGCGAAATGACTATAGCCAATGAAATATGTAACGAATTGCGTTACATCACACTTCAGAAAAGTGAATAAAACGTTAATCACAAGTTTGTAATCGCTTTCATTTCACCATTAAAAAAGCGGCTGAGTTTATGGATTTTCCTGTCATGGAATCGGTCTGAAAAGTGGGGAGAACGTGGAGAGAAGACGAAAACAGGCGGAGACATTCAGCGCCAGTTGGCTATAATACCTGCCACTTGTTTACCATCCATTTTAAAGGACACAGACATGAGCTTACTCAACGTCCCTGCGGGTAAAGAACTGCCAGAAGACATCTACGTAGTTATCGAAATCCCGGCTAACGCAGATCCTATCAAATACGAAGTGGACAAAGAGAGCGGTGCGCTGTTTGTAGACCGTTTCATGTCTACCGCCATGTTCTACCCATGCAACTACGGTTACATCAACCACACCCTGTCTCTGGACGGTGACCCGGTTGACGTACTGGTCCCAACGCCATACCCGCTGCAGCCAGGCGCAGTCATTCGCTGCCGTCCTGTTGGCGTGCTGAAAATGACTGACGAATCTGGTGAAGATGCGAAACTGGTTGCTGTTCCGCACACCAAACTGAGCAAAGAGTACGATCACATCAAAGATGTGAACGACCTGCCAGAACTGCTGAAAGCGCAGATCACTCACTTCTTCGAGCACTACAAAGACCTCGAAAAAGGCAAGTGGGTTAAAGTTGACGGCTGGGAAAACGCAGAAGCAGCGAAAGCGGAAATCATCTCCTCTTTCGAACGCGCTGCGAAGAAGTAATTCTTACCGCTGAATAATAAGGCCCCGCGAGTCGGGGCTTTTTTGTGCCTTGCGTCTGACGCGACACTGGTACGCTAAATACGGTATAGCGGGTAACATTTCAAGGAACCAGCAGAATATATGAGCTTGTGACCCCAGGTTTTTGACCCCGGCAGAGCCGACCTGTTTGAAGAGCTTGCAGGGTATTATGAGAGTGATGACCTGATATTTACCGAGATAGGTCTTTGATATCATCTAACGCTATTAATAGGCTGTATTTGCCCTACTCGCTGCGTTAAAACAATTACCGACGAATATGCCCGTTTCGTGTCTGCTTCAGGGCTTGATGAAGACAGGTGTGTCTACCCTTTTTGTTGCAATGTACAGCGGAGAGTAAACGGCATACCCTGAGCTCAGGTGCTACTAATATCACCCATAGCTATTTTTTAATTGAGTTGCTGGTCAGCACACTCCTGACCGTCGCGATTGTGGGCGTTTTACATGCTACGTTTCTTTCTTCACAGCATAAAGATGGGCTACATAAAGGCGTTTGACTGTTACGGTAAAGACAGCAAATGGCAGTATCTCTGCATCATGACATTCCAGCTCGCCTGGTTTTTGTTTTATTTATGGATCCCCTACCGTAGCGATTATGCCATTTTGCTGTTTTTACTGTTTTTTATTCCCGTCATTTCAAGCAATAAGCGGTGCATCAACTACTACGGCTTTTCACGCGCCCTGTGCCTGATATGGCTGGTTGCTCCGTACATCATGCTTTTTGTTCCGCTGTTTTTGACCCGACGCCGAAGCACAGAAGAGAGCTAAGCCCATAAAAAACAACGCCACCTGACGGTGGCGTTGTTTTTTTCAGTACTGGTCTCTGTCTAACCAGTTACCGCTTACAATCCGCTTTAACCCCTCGACCGGACGCTGGTAGACGTACATCCACGCACTTCCATACGGCGTCTGGATCAACTGGCGAGCGTATTCACCGCCCCTGGTGCGCAAGGCATCAAGTTCGGCAAGTGTAGCATTATCAATACGATAAACTTCACCCTGTACTGTTCCTTCCCCAGGAACCGCGCCTGGATAGTGGCCCAGGCTATACAACTGGTAGTTCTCGATATTGTAATTCCCCAGCAGCAGGGCATTGGTCATCCAGTGACTGTTGCCTTGCTTGGTTCGTAAACTGCCGTAGACAAATATTCGCATTGCTAAAACTCAAACTGATAGAGCAGATCAAGTGCCTGGTCTACGCCGGACACTGCTTCCAGATATAGCTTAGGCATAAGGCGATAGCGTAACGTGAGTGTTGCCAGTGAGTCAAAGATCCCCACGCCATATTTTACCTGCAGACCCGGCAGTACATAGCCACTGACCACCACTTGCGAGGAGTCACCCACGCCCTGAGTGTCCAGTGCCAGATTGCTTACGCCGAACGTCTCGCCGATTTTACCCACAACCTGCCCACTTTGTGCAACCCCCAGACCCACTAACATCGAGGTCATCGCTGCACTGTCGCTCTGGCCGCTCTCCAGTCCTTGCCCACGCAGCAGGTAAGACAGGGCTTCCTGTTGCGACATTGCCGGGTCGGAGAAGATCTCCGCCTTCGGCTCATCAGCAGAGCCGGTAACGCGAACACCCGCAATAACGTCGTTTTCGGTGGCTTCCGGGTTACGAATCGCTTCGATATTGAGCAGTGGCTGATCCGGTGGGCCGGAGAACAGCAGCTCACCTTTACGCACAATCAGATCCTGACCATAGGCATGGAAGCGCCCTTCAGGAATATTGATCTGGCCGTTCAGACCCAGTCCCTGTTTGTCCTGCGCGACTTTCAGATCCCCCGTCAGTCTCGCCTTCAGCCCAAACGCATCCAGACGCACGTTATTGCCGACGTGAACGGTGAGATTACTGTTGATCGGAATACCGGCGCTCTTCTGCTCAACGGGTTTGAGATTTTCATTGAGCATGACTTCGTCACTGGAGACGCCCACCGCGCTCTCAGGCACCTCGTGCACCACGATGCGTGCCCACGGTACGTCCACGTTGCCGTCCAGCGTGAAGAGGCTTGGGGTGGCTTCAAAGACAATATCCGGGGATACGTCCAGACGTACCATCGGCGGTACGGTGATCCGCACCTTACTGCCTTTGGCCGCGACACGGGCCCGCCAGTTATCAAGCTGGCTCCAGTCGGCGTCGCCGCTGAGGTTGATTTGCCCCTGCTGGGTACGCACCACCCCGGCGAGGGTCGAGCTCATGCCGTTGAAGTTCATCGCAATCTGGCTTGGCTGCATATCAAACGGCATAAAGTTGCCGTCGATATCCACGCCGTTAAGCTGCATCTGGCCAAACAGCTGCGGGCTTTGCGCATTGCCCGCCAGGCGCAGGTTCGCGCTGAGCATCCCCTCCGCTTTTTCTCCACGTGAGAAAATCGGGTTGGCCATCGCCAGGTTGAAATTGCGGATATTAACGTTACCGGCGAGATTACGGCGTCCTTGCGGATCGGTAATCTGCACCTGCCCGTCAAACTGACCGTTGTTGGTCAGACGGATCAGCCACCCCAGCTCTGCGCGGTTGTTATGCAGATCGGCACTCAGGTTGAGGGTATCAAACGCCACCGGCAGCGGTGCGTCGTTCACCTCCTGTATCACCTTCACGTTACGACCAGAGAGCGTCACGCTACCCTGCGGCAGCCCCTCTTTGGTCGTGTCCCATGCGACATCGGCTTTCCCGCTAAAGACGCCGCTGGCCTGAGTCGTCTCCGGCATAAACGGTTTTAGCATCGCCAGGTCGAAGCGATTAAGGTTGATCTGCGCACGCCCTTCAGCCCCCGCATCAATGGTCTGCGGCACGCACAGTTCCGCATTCGGGTTGGTCCAGCAGTGCGGTCCGATACTGATCTTTTGTTCGGCGTTGCGGTAGTCCAGCGCGATAGAGCGGGACAGCGCCAGCGGCCCTACCGGGGTGTTGAAGCGGGTATTGTCCAGCGTCCCTTTCCAGCGCGCCTGTTTGCGATCAAAGCTTCCGGTCAGATGAAGCTGACCGGATACCGGCTCGCCCTGCACCTTAAGCTGGAGATCGTGCTGTTTTTCGTTACCTTTGGCATCCAGAGTGACCAGATTAATGTTCACGTCGGGCTGAGAAATGCGCTCCACGCGCAGGTTCAGGTTACCGCCAATCTGATCGGTGGATTTCACATCCCCTTCGACGCGAACCCGCGCAACGGTCAGCGCCTGCCAGCGCAGGTTGCTGGCGGTGATATCGGCCAGCAGCTGCGGAGCCTCTACCGTGCCGCGCACCTTCACTAACCCTTTCGCCGTACCGCCCAACCCTGGCAGGGCGTTATCCAGATTTGGCGCATCAATGGTGGCATCGAGATTAAGATCTTTCACCCCCAGCTCGCCTTTGATATCCGCCGTGTTACGGCCCAGCGCCACGTGCAGACCCGGGATCACCCACTGCAGATAGCTGTTGCCCTTCAGCGAGCCTTCAACGTTGACCTTATTCTGCTTCACGTTACCGGTAAGCTTGATTTCCGGCACGTCCATCTGCCACGTACCGCCATACAGGCTGCCGCGGGTTTTGATCAGGCCGTCCAGTTTTGATGGCCAGTCCGGCACCTCTTTGGCCGTGTTGATCCCCGTCAGCTTCAGCTCGCCGCGCCAGCTGATCGCCTGCTGCCAGTCGAGCAGCGCGGTGAGTTCAGTTTTGCCTTCCAGCGCCGCGACGGTCAGTTTGTCGAGATTCACCTGCTGCTCGTTGCCTTTAGCATCCAGCGTAATCGTCGCAGGCGGAACACCTTGCCCCTTCACCGCCGTGCGGAATGACAGGGTGTAATCCGTCATTTTGCCGCTCAGCTTCAGCTTCAGGTCATCGGCCTGGAACTGTTTTTCGCCGGTGAACGGCCAGTAGAGCTGCTTACTGACAACCTCAAGGTTGAGCGGCAGCCCCGCTTCCGCCAGCTGCGTTTGCGCGCGCAGATCCATATCCACCGGGCCGGAGAGGTTAACGCCGACATCCAGTTTATCGCGCAGCGCCCCGCCCACGTTGACCTTCACTTTTTCGCCTTTCAGCGGGTCGATGTTGAGCGAACTGTTCAGGGTGATATCCACCGGCCAGTTGTCGCGCAGCAGGGCATTCCCTGACGCGTTAACCGAGCCCTGGTTGGTGTCGATATCCAGCGCGTCGAGTTTCATGTTGCCGTCGATGCTGCTGACTTTAAGCAGCATGTTGAAGACCGTCAGATCGGTATCGCCAGTGAGACGCAGCTGCTCGCCTTTGAACTCTTCGATATTCAGGTTCAGCGGCAAATGAACGTCCGTCATCTCCGGCAGCACAGGTTTAGAGAAGAGATCTTTCAGCGTTTCGCCCAGCGGTTTCTCTTCCGGCTGCGGGTTCTGGATCTTCGGTTCGACAATTTCTTCCTGCGCCACGTCCGCCACTTTCGGCAGCGCAATCAACAGCCCCTGAAGGGAGGTTGGCGTCAGGGTGAGGTTTTTCTCCTGCCAGCGCAGGCCGGAGGTGAAATCCATGACGGAGACGGTGGTGTCGTCGATTTTGACATTGACGTTATCCAGCGCCACCCGATAGAGGGCAATCGGATACGGTGTGGAGAGATTCAGCGGGCCGCTATCCTCTTCCTCAACGGGTGCCGATTTCGGCATTTTCTTCGAATCTATCGCCACGTTAACGTCTTTCAGCGACAGATCGTTAACGCACAGCTTGCTGTCCCGCAGGCAGCCCAGCTTCACCGCGAGGTGAAATTCCCCCGCGTTTACCGCCACGCCAGGCTGCTCATAGCGGATGTTTTTCAGACGCAGATCGCGCCAGCCGCCTGTCACCTGGCCAATTTCCAGCCCGGGAACCCAGCGGTTAGCCGCGTTAAACAGCAGATGCAGGCCAGACGTCGTTCCGACCAGAAACGCCACCGTACCGAGCAGCAGTACGATAAAAATCAGCACCCCGAGGCTTATCTTCTTCCATAAACTCATAATTCAGGCCCCAGACCGATGTAAAACTGTAAACCGTGTTCTTCTTTATCACCCACCGGCACGGCGAAATCGAGCTTGATTGGCCCGACGGGAGACTGCCAGCGTACGCCCACGCCCGCGCCGGTTTTAAAGTCGCTGCGGCGGATATCGCTTACCGCTTCGCCGCCGTCGACAAACATCGCGCCCCACCATTTTCCGCTGACGTTGTACTGGTACTCCAGCGAGCCGGTAGCCAGCTTGGAGGCACCAATCAGCTTTCCGTCATCATCTTTCGGCGCGATGGATTTGTATTTGTAACCGCGAATACTGCGGTCGCCACCGGCGAAGAAGCGCAGATCCGGCGGAACTTTGTCGAAGTCGCCGGTTTCAATCCAGCCGAGGTTGCCGCGCATCACGAAGCGGTGTTTGTCATACAGCGTGCGGATCCAGACGTTTTGCGCCTGAATCACCGAGAAATCCACATCGGAGCCCCACATGGTGTTGGAGTAATCGATGGAGTAACGCTGGGAATCACCCCAGGTTGGCATCAGGCCGCCGCGCGAGCGGGTGCGGCTGATCATCACCCCCGGGTAGAGCAGCATGGTGGTGTTGGTGACGTTGGCCTGGGTAAAGTGGTCCAGACTCCAGCGCAGGTTAATGGCGCGCTGCCAGCCGCTGGAGAGGTCCCAGTATCGCGATACCGCAAGCGTGGTGGAATCTGCCTCGGTATCGTTCAGGTCGGTACGCTTAAAACCGCCCTGAACAAGGTAATACTGTTCAAGCGGGTTTTTCAGCAGCGGCATTTTGTAGCTGAAATCGAGCTGCTGTTCCGGCGCTGAGATACTGGCGCTGGTGGTCAGGCTGTGACCGTATGAGTTCATCCACGGCTTTTTCCACGTGGCTTTCACGCGCGGACCGACGTCGGTCGAATAACCAACACCGGTCTCAATGGTGTTCTCGGTGCGCGGCGAAACAACGCCATGCAGCGGCAACACCTTGGTTTTGCGCGATTTATCAAACTCCGGCGCGACAACCACCGAGTTAAACCACCCGGTGGCGGAGAGGCGGCGGTTCAGCTCCGCCAGATCACGCGACTGGTAGTAATCGCCCTTTTTGAAAGGCACGAGGTTTTGCAGATACTCTTCACGAATTTGTGAGCCTTCGAAGGTCACATCGCCGAAACGATAACGTTCGCCGCTGTCATAATCGATATCCCAGAAGGCCTGGTGCCTGTCGAGCGCAATGCCCAGCTGGCTTTTGTCGAACTGGCTGTCAAAGTACCCCTTACGCAGGGAGACGCTCGTCAGCTCTTTTTTGAAATGGTCGTAGTCACCGTGGTTCAGCACGGTACCGTTTTTCGGCCGCGTGCTGAGCAGATCCAGGTAATCCCGGTCCGTACGCGCGCCGCCGCGCAGAATGACGTTAGTGCCGCCGATCAACACCGGCTCACCCGGTGAAACGCGGGCAATAAGCACCTGTCGCCCCTTCTTTGGCGGCGGACGGAGATCGAAATCAATGGTGGGTTCGTAATAACCCAGCGCTTTCAGCCCTTCGCGGATCGCATCATCCACGCGCGCGCGAAAACGCCGGTCCGGCGTCACTTCGTCGCTCTCGATGGTCGACAGCTGCGCACGCACGTTTTTTTCCAGCGCCCCGGATAACCCCTCAACCTGCAAACGGACATTCGCCGCGCTGGCAACCCCGCTTGTCAGCAATAAACTGACCAAACATAACTGGCGGATTTTTGTCACGTTTTCTCCTGAATATCCCTTTTTCCACCCTGGAAGCAAATGAAGTGCCGCTCCGCGGCAAAATACGGCCTGTTAGCCAAAAACCCACATCACGGGTTGAAAACGGGTGTAACACCCAAATATTTCTTATGATTAAATCTAGACTCATTCAGCGCATTTATTGTGTTCAATTAAACGCTTCGTGACAACCTTAACCGAAACATCGCAGCCCGGGAGGCCCCCATCGTGAGTTTATTCGACAAAAAGCATCTTGTTTCACAAGCTGATGCATTACCGGGACGCAACACCCCTATGCCTGTGGCGACCTTACACGCCGTGAATGGCCATTCAATGACAAACGTTCCTGATGGAATGGAAATCGCCCTGTTCGCCATGGGCTGCTTCTGGGGCGTAGAACGTCTCTTCTGGCAACTCCCCGGCGTTTACAGCACCGCGGCGGGCTACACGGGGGGGTATACGCCAAACCCAACCTACCGCGAAGTGTGCTCTGGCGAGACCGGTCATGCCGAAGCCGTACGCGTGGTGTATGACCCTGCCGTCATTAGCTATGAGCAACTTCTGCAGGTGTTCTGGGAAAACCACGACCCGGCCCAGGGCATGCGTCAGGGTAACGACCACGGCACCCAGTACCGCTCGGCTATCTACCCTCTCACTCCTGAGCAGGAGACGGCCGCCCGCGCAAGCCTTGAGCGCTTCCAGAAAGCGATGCACGATGCCGGTGACAACCGCGAGGTCACCACGGAAATCGCCTCTGCCAAACCGTTCTACTATGCGGAAGACGACCACCAGCAGTACCTGCATAAAAACCCGTACGGCTACTGCGGTATCGGGGGTATCGGCGTCTGCCTGCCGCCACAGCTGGCCTGATTACTGGTCTAGCGCCACGCGAGCCGCGTGGCGCGTGGCATTACTGACCGACCCATAATTCATGACTTTTCCCTGCAACAGCAGGTTAAAAACCGGTGCCTGCGGCCTGTTAAGGCGGGTCTGCAGCAGGTGCACGGCCTCAATCCCCAGTTCGCGGCAGGGCACCGTGACCCCCGTGACCGGTTTTTCCAGCCGGTGCGCTAAATTCCAGGCAAAATCGGTGGTAATCAGAGAGATGTCTTCCGGGACGCGCAGCCCGTGGCGGGTTAATGCCCTCACCACACCTTCGGTCATGCTGGTGCTGTTCGGGAAAATCACCTCAGGCCACTGCGCTCTGTCATGACTCAGCAGCCACTCATCCAGCGCCCGCTCGGCTTCGTCTGCGGTAAACCACTCCGTCACGAGTAAATCACGCTGCGGCTCAAAGGCGACGTGAAAATGGCGATACGCCTCTTTAATGCCATCCAGACGAGCGTAAAGCGTATCTCGCCGAAGGCAGGTCAGCGTCAGGACCCGCCGGTGCCCCTGTTCAAAGAGATACTGCATGGCGGTGAAGCCAATCGCCCGGTGATCGGGTGATACCGAATCCAGTACCCGCTCCCGGTCCACGGAATTAATTAAGACGCAGGGTTTATTGAGCGTGCTGGCCAGTTTAAATATGGTGGCATCATCAGTACCAATAATAATTATCGCGTTGATGTTCTTCTGGCTGGCCTTTTCCATAAATAATTTTACATCGGCGTGCTGTTCTTCTAATCCGCAACAGCTGACCCACACATTGTGTGGCGAGCAGGCCTCAGCAATCCCTTTGGTCACCTCAAGATAAAAAATATCGCCGCGCCCCTGAAAGGTTCTTTCCGGAGCAAAAACGGCAATACCGTTAATCAACAGCCGTCCACTGGCCATGGACTCCAGCACGCCCAGCTCTCGTGCGGTGCGAACGATCGCATCCCGGGCTTTATCGCTGGTATATGACTTGCCGCTTAATACCCTCGACACCGTGCTAACGGAATATCCCGTGAGGGCCGCGATCTCCTCCATTTTTAACCTGCCCGGCATAGTGTGACCTCGCTCTCAATCAGTTTTTGCAAATATTTGCAGAAACAGCCTTTTGATTTTAAAACCAAATTTCAGAAAGCCTGGAGATTACTTATTCACCTTGCGAGTATTCTCACAAAAACACATTGTCGCTACGCCTCGCCTTTCCTATTTTCCGGTCATCACTTCTTTTCAACTGAAATTAAGGTGTGACATGGAGAAGGTACGTTTTGGCATTATTGGTATAGGTAATATCGGTACGGTCCACGCACGTTATTTACTCGCGGGTACGGTCAATGACGCCTGCCTGACGGCGGTTTGTGACAATGCACCGGAAAAACACCCGGCCATTCGCCAGCTGGTGGGGGCCATTCCCCTGTTCAGTGATGCCCAGGAGATGATCCAGAGCGGGCTTATCGACGCGGTGATTGTCGCCACGCCCCATTACGAACATCCGCGCCTGTCGATGCTGGCGATGCGTAACGGCATTCATACCCTGTGTGAAAAACCGGCAGGCGTTTATACGGCGCAGGTGCAGGAGATGAACGCCTGCGCGCGCGAGTGCGACGTGGTGTTTGGCATCATGTACAACCAGCGACCAAACCCGCTCTACCGGAAGGTTAAGGATCTTATCGACAGCGGTGAGCTGGGCGAAATCCGCCGTTCTACCTGGATAATCACCAACTGGTACCGCTCGCAGAGCTACTACAACTCCGGCGGCTGGCGCGCGACCTGGAAGGGAGAAGGCGGCGGCGTGTTGCTCAACCAGGATCCGCATCAGCTCGATCTCTGGCAGTGGCTGGTGGGCATGCCGGTCCGCCTGCGCGCGTTTTGCCAGTTCGGCAAACATCGTGACATTGAAGTGGAAGACGAGGTCACCGCCTATGCCGAGTATGCCAATGGGGCTACCGGTGTATTTATCACTACCGTGGCTGAAACGCCGGGGACAAATCGCCTGGAGATCGTCGGGGATCGCGGCAAAGTGGTCGTCGAAGAGGGGCGGCTTCGCTACTGGCGGCTACGTGAGTCCGAAACCGCGTTTAACGCCCGCTGGCAAAACGGTTTTGGGGAGCCTGAATGCTGGGAGGTCGACATTCCTGTCGCCGCCGAATGCAGCGAACATCATGTCATTACCGCAAACTTCTGCGCCGCCATCCTGCGCGGTGAACCGCTGATTGCGCCGGGCCTGGACGGGATCCACGGCCTGACGCTCTCCAATGCCATGCATCTTTCCACCTGGACTGACGACTGGGTCGAACTGCCGATCAACGAGAAACACTACTTGCGCCTGCTCCAGCAACGCATCAGCACCTCTGTTGCTAAAGAGGCCATAAACGTGACGCTTGATGCCTCAGGCACCTGGTAACTCCGGAGACGACACGATGCTAAATATCGCCATTGTAGGTACAGGCAATATCTCACATAACCATATTCAGGGTTACTTGCAGTTTGGTCAGCGCTGCCGGATTGTCGCGCTGGTGGATATCTACCCGGAAAAAGCGCACGAGAAAAAAACGCGCTACGGCCTGACGCAGGCCCGCGTGTATGAGAGCCATCAGCAGATGCTGGCATCCGAGCCAGACGTCGATATCGTCGATGTCTGCACCCCGCCGTATGTCCACGCACAGATCAGCATTGATGCACTGGAGGCCGGGTGCCATGTGCTGTGTGAAAAGCCGATGGCCGCCTCGCTTGAGGAGTGCGACGCGATGATTGCGGCTCAGCAGGCCAGCGGCAAAACGCTCTCCATCATTGCGCAAAATCGCTTTACCGATGCCTTCTGGCGCTTAAAAGCAGCGCTGGATTCCGGCCTCGCGGGCAAAATCTGCCATGCGCAGGTGGATTCGTTCTGGTGGCGCGGCCACTGCTATTACGATCTGTGGTGGCGTGGCACCTGGGAAAAAGAGGGGGGCGGCTGCACGCTCAATCACGCGGTTCACCATATCGACGCTATTCAGTGGATGCTCGGGTTTCCATCCGAGGTGGTGGCGATGATGACCAACGTGGCGCATGACAATGCCGAAGTGGAAGACCTCAGCGCCGCAATATTCAAATATCCCAATGGCGCACTCACGCAGCTTACCGCCTCGGTAGTGCATCACGGCGAAGATCAGAAGATCGTCATCCAGGGCGATCGCGCGCGCATCTCTGCCCCCTGGCAAGCCTGTGCCAGCGTGAGTGCCGATAACGGTTTTCCTCAGGAAACTCACGATCAGCAGCGGGAAGCACAGCTCAACGCTGTTTTTGCGCAGACGCCGGCACTCGCGTGGACGCTGCATACCGGGCAGATAAACGATTTGCTGCTGAGTATTGAACACGGCACGACCCCGCTGGTGGATGGATTACAGGGAAAACGCTCGCTGGAGTTGATTACCGCAATTTATAAATCTGCCATCACCCGCACCGTGGTCTCGCTCCCCATTCCACGTGACGATCCGTTTTACCGTACCGGCGGGATTAACACCCTCGCCCCCCGTTTTCATGAGAAATCCGCAAGCGTGGCCAACTTCAGCGAAGTGGGCGCTATCCCCCTGGGTAAAGATCTGGATCGAGGAATCTGAAGATGAATAAACATGACGGAATGAACTACGCGCCAGTCGGCAAACCTCAGCCCGTTGTCCGGGAAGGTGAATTTGTCTTTGCCGCTGCCGCGCTCGACCACGGGCATATTTATGGAATGTGTAACGGGCTGATTGAGGCCGGCGCCACGCTGAAATGGGTTTACGATCCCGATCCGTCCAGAGTGGATAAATTTATCCAGCAGTATCCGCAGGCCAGAGTGGCGGATTCGCTGGAGGCGATCCTCGCCGATAACGAGGTGCGTCTGGTGGCAGGCGCCGCCATCCCCTCTGAACGCTGTGCGCTGGGGCTGAAATCGATGGCGGCGGGGAAGGATTACTTTACCGACAAAGCGCCGCTCACCACCCTTGAACAGCTGGCAGATGCCAAAGCGATGGTTGAAAAAACCGGTAAGAAATACGCGGTTTACTACAGCGAACGTCTGCATGTTGAGAGTGCTGTCTTTGCCGGTCAACTGGTAAAGCAAGGTGCCATCGGCGACGTGGTACAAACGCTGGGGACAGGCCCACACCGTGAAGGCGAAGGAAGGCCAGACTGGTTTTACGATCGGCGATACTTCGGCGGCATCCTGTGTGACATCGGCAGCCATCAGATTGAGCAGTTCCTTTTTTACACCGGCAACCGCGATGCCACCGTGATAGCAAGCCAGGTCCGGAACGTTAAACACCCGCAGTACCCCGCCTTTGAAGATTTTGGCGACGCAATGCTCAAAGGCGAAAACGGCGCCAGCGGCTACTTCCGCTGCGACTGGTTTACCCCGGACGGGCTGTCCACATGGGGTGACGGGCGACTGACGCTGCTCGGCACCGAGGGCTACATCGAAATCCGCAAATACGTCGATTTAACCCGTGGCGAGCAGGATGTGGTTTATCTCGTCAATAAAGAGGGGGAGTTCCGTTATCCGGTGGCAGGCAAGGTCGGATTCCCGTTCTTTGGCGAACTGATCCTCGACTGTCTCCATCGGACTGAAAATGCCATGACGCAGGCGCACGCCTTCAAGGCTGCGGAGCTCTGCGTGAAGGCTCAAATGCTCGCCAACGCGGCGGGTTAAGGGGAGCCGGAGATGACTATCCTGAATACCGCTATCATCGGCGGCGGGGCGATTCATGGCTGCCATGTCAATGCCCTGCGCCAGATACCCAACGTCGCGCTGCGTGCGCTGGTCGACATCGACAGCGTTAAAGGACTGGCGCTGGCGAAAGACTATCAATGCCGTTTTTATCAGGATTACCGGGAAATGCTGCTGGATGATGCCATCGACGTGGTACACATCTGTACGCCCCATTTCGAGCATAAAGAGATGATTCTGGCGGCACTTGCCGCCGGGAAGCATGTTTTTTGCGAAAAACCGGTGGGCATGAACACCCGTGAACTCATTGATATCACCCGTGCCGCCGATCGGGCTCAGAGCCTGCTCGGCGTGTGCTATCAGAACCGGCTCAACCCCACCAGCCAGCGTATTCGGCAGGAGTTAGGCCATGGACAGCTGGGGAAAATGCTCAGCATCAGGGCAGTACTCACATGGTCACGCGCGGGCGCTTACTACACGCAAAGCCCCTGGCGCGGTCGGCTGGCAACAGAAGGCGGGAGTCTGCTGATCAACCAGGCAATCCATACGCTCGACCTGATGCAGTGGTTCGGTGAAGGCGTGACGCGAGTGAAAGGCGTGGTGGATAGCGGTGAGCTGGCAGACGTGACCGAAGGCGAAGACAGCGCAATGGCCACGCTACACTTCGCCAACGGCGCCCGCGGCCTGTTTTATGCCAGCAATTGCCACACCACGGACGCCCCTCTCCTGCTGGAGATCCACTGTGAACACGGCTCGCTGCTGCTGAATGACAACACTCTCTGGCGCGTCACACCGGGTGAGCGGTTAAAACTGGCAAGCGATGATTCCCCCGACGGCACGGTAAAAAGCTACTGGGGGCTGGGTCATCAGCAGGCGATCCACCGGTTTTATACTGCCGTTCATCATCCGGAAAACAGAGACTATATCGATATCCGTACCGCCGGAAAATCACTCACCCTTGTGGAGGCTATTTATCGGTCATCTCAAACAAGACAATGGATAAATATCAACAACCAGAACGTAATTTGAATTCCAGACGTTAATAAAAATACGCCCCGTAAAACGGGTTAATCATTACCCTACACTGGATATTATTATGGTCAAACCAACTGAACGTAGAGTTGGTTATGGCGTGGCGCTTGGCTACGGCATAACCGATCTGTTTGGCGGAGGCGCTTTCGCCATTATCGGCACCTGGCTGTTATTTTTTTACACGACCTATTGCGGGCTGTCTGTTATTGAAGCGGGCTCTATATTTGCTATCGCCCGCGTCATTGATGCGCTGTTAAGCCCGATCATGGGTTATATC
The DNA here is from genome assembly GCF_051130085.1 of Enterobacter sp. PTB. Lineage (NCBI taxonomy): Bacteria > Pseudomonadati > Pseudomonadota > Gammaproteobacteria > Enterobacterales > Enterobacteriaceae > Enterobacter > Enterobacter sp. PTB. Next base: position 79,744 of record NZ_JBDKEE010000012.1, on the reverse strand, counting down.
ACTGATAATTTTGCGGGTACCTGGCTCGGCCGTAAATTTGGCCGTCGCCGTTTCTTTTTATTACTGAGTTCCCCGTTAATGTTTTTGTATGCCCTGCTGTGGCTGACGGATATGGGGTACTGGTATTACCTGGGAACCTATCTCTCGATTGAACTGCTGTCGGCGATGGTGCTGGTGCCGTGGGAGACGCTGGCCGCAGAAATGACGAACCGCTACGAAGAGCGCAGCCGACTTTCAGGGGTGCGCATGATCTGCTCTCAGCTTGGGGGGTTCCTTGCCGTTTCCGTCCCCGGCGTCATTATGCAGTTCACCGGGAAAGACAATCCGTTTACCTATACGCTCACCGGACTGATATTTTCCTGCATTTTTTGCCTTGCGGTGTTTATTACATGGTACACCACCTGGGAAGCGAAAGATGTGCATCAGGAGTCCGATTTTAAGATAGATAACCAGCGCAGCAGCGGGGTAACCAATCATCTGAAATATCTGGTACTGGACCTCTTTTCGTCCTTTCGCATCCGCGCATTCCGCCTGCATATCATTATTTATATCTTCTCGTTTACTGCGATGGACGTCTTCGGCTCGGTCTTTACCTATTATGTCGTTTATTGTCTGAGCCAGGATGCGGCGGCCGTGTCGGGCTGGCTGAGCATTGCCGCCTTTGCCTCGGTACCAGGCACGTACGGATTTATGCTGCTTTTGAACCGGCTGAATATCACGCCGTCCGCCGCGCTGCGCCTCTCGTATGGCTGTATCTTCGCCGTGCTGGTATTCCTGTTTACGGTCTACCTCACCAAAACGCAGGTGCCAACGCTGCTGTTCTCGGGGGTCTTTATCCTGCTCGGTGCCGCCCGCTCTGGTCTTTATTACATCCCGTGGAATATCTACAGTTTCATCCCTGATATCGATGAGATTGTAACGCAGCAGCGCCGCGAAGGGATTTTTGCCGGGGTGATGGTATTGACCCGCAAAAGCACCGTGGCGATTGCCATCATGATCATCGGCCTGGTGCTGCAGGAGTCAGGGTTTGTGAAGGGCAGCGGCGCACAGCCTGAAAGCGCGCTGGGGGCCATTATCGGCCTGCTGATTTTCGCGACGGCGGCCCTTCTGGCCGTGAGCTTCTTCACGACCTACAAATTTAAACTGACCCGCGAGACGCACAAGCTGCTGCTGAAGGAGATTGCGCGCCGCAAGCTGGGCGGAGATTATCGCGACTGCGACGCCAACACCCGTGTGGTGATCAAACAGCTCACCGGCTATGAGTATGACCAGGTGTGGGGAGGGGATGCCACCCGCCGGGCGGCAGGAAACGCCAGTTTATCCGCAGTAAAATAGCCGTACGTACCGGACAGCGCTTCGCTGTCCGGCCGGTTTTATGCCAAAATGTGACCTCTGGCAGATTTACACGCCTTTACGCTATACTACCCGCTGAAATAATCAGCTCAACGCTACGAGCTGACGTTCTATGTGTCTTCACACAAATGTAATTAACTTCCCTTCCGAGGATCTGGCTGAAGCCGGATAAACTATGTTAAACAGTATTTTAGTGATACTTTGTCTCATTGCCGTCAGTGCATTTTTCTCGATATCCGAGATCTCGCTGGCCGCCTCCCGTAAAATCAAACTGAAACTGCTTGCTGACGAAGGCAACGTTAACGCATCACGCATACTCAAAATGCAGGAAAACCCGGGAATGTTTTTCACCGTGGTGCAGATTGGCCTTAACGCGGTCGCCATCCTGGGCGGTATCGTGGGGGATGCAGCATTTTCACCGGTGTTTCATGGCCTCTTCGCACGCTACTTTTCACCTGAACTCTCCGAGCAACTGAGTTTTATTCTCTCGTTCTCGCTGGTGACTGGCCTGTTCATCCTCTTCGCTGATCTGACCCCGAAACGCATCGGTATGATTGCGCCAGAAGCTGTGGCTTTGCGCATCATCAACCCGATGCGCTTCTGCCTGTTCCTGTTCCGTCCGCTGGTGTGGTTCTTCAACGGCCTGGCCAATAGCATTTTCCGCCTGTTTAAAATTCCGATGGTGCGAAAAGACGATATCACCTCTGATGATATCTATGCGGTCTTCGAAGCGGGTGCCCTGGCGGGCGTGCTGCGCAAGCAGGAGCACGAGTTAATTGAGAACGTGTTTGAGCTGGAATCCCGCACCGTACCGTCATCCATGACCGGACGCGAAAACGTGATTTGGTTCGACCTGCACGAAGACGAGCAGAGCCTGAAGCAAAAGGTAGCCGAGCACCCGCACTCCAAGTTCCTGGTCTGTAATGAAGATATCGACCACATCATCGGTTATGTGGACTCGAAAGACCTGCTGAACCGCGTGCTGGCCAACCAGAGCCTGGCGCTCAACAGCGGCGTTCAGATCCGCAATACCCTGATTGTTCCGGATACCCTCACCCTCTCTGAAGCGCTGGAAAGTTTCAAAACGGCCGGTGAAGATTTTGCCGTTATCATGAACGAATACGCGCTGGTGGTGGGCATCATCACCCTCAACGATGTGATGACCACGCTGATGGGCGACCTGGTTGGCCAGGGTCTGGAAGAGCAGATTGTTCAGCGTGACGAGAACTCATGGCTTATCGACGGCGGTACGCCGATTGACGATGTCATGCGCGTGCTGGATATCGACGAGTTCCCGCAGTCAGGTAATTACGAGACCATTGGCGGCTTTATGATGTTTATGCTGCGAAAAATCCCGAAACGTACCGACTCGGTGAAGTTCTCTGGCTACAAGTTTGAAGTGGTGGATATTGATAACTACCGCATCGACCAGTTGCTGGTGACGCGTATCGATAATAAACCGACCGTGCTGGTACCGCGAATGCCTGACGCAGAAGAGAAAGTGTCGGCGTAAGGTCCATAAACATCAACGGCTCCCATCGGGAGCCGTTTTTTTATCAACTGCGTTTTTAACTACTGCATAGCACGTTGGTTAAGCCATCTCAGTTTGCAGACGCATAACCTGACGGTTGACTTCAGACATCACAGACAGGTGCTGCTTGTCCTTCACTTTTGGGATAAGGATCTTGCCCTTATCAAACTCAAAAGCGCCAACATCCTTGATATACAACCGTCCACGGAACAGGATCTTCACGTACTTCGCCACCTGAAGCGGGTTGTAGCGTTGGAAAATTTTCATTCTTGTATCTCCTGCGAATCATACGCTCTTGCGGTGCCACAATCGGCCCGACTGTCCTGAGCGCAAATTTTGTTGCCCAAAGACTATAGACCAGAACTACGGTGTTACCCAGTATGCATAAGTTTATTTACCGTTTGATTACAATTATTCAGAATAATCTTTGCAAAGCTTCACTCAGGGCAGTATAAGCCGTCGTTTTTTCATGGATATGTGCGTTCACCCGCAAACTGGCATCGGGATTGCGGGAAAACCACATTGATCGCACTTATGATTAAAAGCGTATGACCAAGTGGTCGGATCACCTGCAAACAATAAGGAAACACCATGACCCTACGTACTATCCTTGCAGCAGCCTGCCTGCTTCTGCCCCTGTGGGCTAGCGCTCACGCGATTGAAAAAGGACAACGAGTACCACCAGTCGGCATTGCTGACCGGGGAGAATTGATTCTCGACAATGATAAGTTTAGCTACAAAGCGTGGAATAGCGCGCAGCTCGCAGGCAAAGTGAGAGTTGTACAACATATTGCCGGTCGTACATCCGCAAAAGAGAAAAATGCCAACCTGGTGGAAGCGATCAAGGCCGCAAAATTCCCACACGACCGCTACCAGACCACCACGATCGTTAACACTGACGATGCCATTCCTGGCTCCGGAATGTTTGTGCGTTCAAGCCTTGAGAGCAATAAAAAACTCTATCCGTGGTCGCAGTTTATTGTCGACAGCAACGGCGTGACGCGTAAGGCGTGGCAGCTGGAGGAAGAGAGCTCTGCAATCATCGTGCTGGATAAAGACGGCCGCGTGCAGTGGGTGAAAGACGGGGCATTAACCCAGGAAGAGGTGCAGCAGGTTGTCGCCCTGCTGCACAAACTGCTGGCTCAATAAATAGAGACGCGGAAGCCGGGGTTAAGGAAGGATTCGCGCGGGGTGTAGTCCAGCGGCTTACCCTGCCAGTCATGAACATGTGCCCCGGCTGCCGTGGCGACCGCATGCCCTGCCGCGGTATCCCAGACGTTCGTTGGCCCAAAGCGAGGATAGAGCTGGGCATGGCCTTCCGCCACCAGACAGAATTTCAGTGATGAACCAATCGAGGTCGTCTGGTGTTCACCCAGCTGTTGCAGATATTCCTGCAGTTCGCTGTCGCTGTGCGACCGGCTGATCACCACCAGCGGTGGACGCGCATCGCGCACCTGAATCTGCTTACGCACGCCGCACTCTTCCTTCCACGCCTTACCGTCTGCAGCGCTGTACATGACTTTCATCACCGGCGCGTATACCACCCCAAGCACCGCTTTGCCTTTTTCAATCAGCGCGATGTTGACGGTGAACTCACCGTTACGCTTGATAAACTCTTTGGTGCCGTCGAGGGGGTCCACCAGCCAGTAACGCTGCCAGTGCTGACGCTCGTCCCAGCTCTGCGGCGCTTCTTCTGACAGGACCGGGATATCCGGCGTTAAGGCCTGCAGCCCTTGCAGGATCACCTTGTGAGCCGCGATATCTGCCGCGGTGACCGGAGAGTCATCAGCCTTGCTGACGACCTCCATCGGTTTTGCACCGTCATACACCTGCATGATGGCATCTCCCGCATCCCGTGCGAGCTGACAAATCTTATCTAACATTCTCCACCTCTTTGTTAACGCAGTGGGGTTAACTCTTTGTTTTAGTTATATCGTAATGGGAACAATTCCGCTATCTGTGAAGCAATTCTGGTTTCATGGCGCTTTTTTCTGTCAGGATTCACATTTCTGTAAGCAACACGCTATAGATACATACTCTTTTGTGGCCTGGATCGAAAAAAGGACTCCTCTGATGATTAAGTTTAGCGCAACGCTCCTGGCGACGCTGATTGCAGTGAGCGTACAGGCGGCGACGGTAGACCTGCGAATTCTGGAAACTACCGACCTGCACAGCAACATGATGGACTTCGATTACTACAAAGATACCCCGACGGAAAAATTCGGACTGGTACGCACGGCAAGTTTGATCGCTGCCGCCCGCAATGAAGTTAAAAACAGCGTGCTGGTCGACAACGGCGATCTCATTCAGGGTAGCCCGCTCGGGGACTACATGGCCGCGAAGGGGCTGAAGAAAGGCGAGATCCACCCGGTTTATAAAGCGATGAACACCCTGGACTATACCGTCGGCAACCTGGGCAACCACGAATTTAACTACGGCCTGAAGTACCTGCACGATGCGCTGGCTGGCGCGAAATTCCCGTACGTTAACGCCAATATCATCGACGTTAAGACGCAGAAGCCGCTCTTTACCCCCTATCTGATTAAAGAGACAGAGGTTGTCGATCAGGACGGTAAAAAACAGACGCTTAAAATCGGCTATATCGGCTTTGTACCGCCGCAAATCATGACCTGGGATAAAGCCAACCTCGACGGTAAAGTGACCGTTAACGATATTACCGAAACTGCGCGCAAATACGTGCCGGAAATGCGCGAAAAAGGCGCAGATCTGGTGGTGGTGGTTGCGCACTCGGGACTCTCCGCCGATCCGTATCAGGCCATGGCTGAAAACTCCGTTTATTATCTGAGTGAAGTCCCGGGCGTCGATGCGATCCTGTTCGGCCACGCCCACGCGGTCTTCCCGGGTAAGGACTTTGCCAACATTAAGGGTGCAGACATCGAGAAAGGGACGCTCAATGGCGTGCCGTCGGTGATGCCGGGCATGTGGGGCGACCACCTTGGTGTGGTGGATCTGGTCCTCAATAACGACGGCGGCGACTGGAAGGTCACTCAGTCAAAAGCAGAGGCGCGCCCGATTTACGACGCTGCGGCTAAAAAATCACTGGCCGCCGAAGATAAAAAACTGGTCGACGTGCTGAAGCATGACCACGACGCCACCCGCGACTTCGTCAGCAAGCCCATCGGTAAATCCGCCGATAACATGTACAGCTACCTGGCGCTGGTGCAGGATGACCCGACTGTCCAGGTGGTTAACATGGCGCAAAAAGCCTATGTCGAACACGTTATTCAGGGCGACCCGGACCTGGCAAAACTGCCGGTGCTGTCGGCCGCGGCACCGTTCAAAGTGGGCGGGCGTAAGAATGACCCGGCAAGCTACGTTGAAGTCGAAAAGGGCCAGCTGACCTTCCGTAACGCCGCCGATCTCTATCTCTATCCGAACACCCTGGTGGTAGTGAAAGCGACGGGTAAAGAGGTGAAGGAATGGCTGGAGTGCTCCGCCGGGCAGTTTAACCAGATTGATCCGAAGAGCAGCAAGCCGCAGTCGCTGATTAACTGGGACGGGTTCCGGACCTATAACTTTGACGTGATTGACGGCGTAGAGTATCAGATTGATGTTACCCAGCCTGCAAAATATGACGGTGAATGCCAGGTCATTAACCCGCAGGCCGAGCGCATCAAAAACCTGACCTTTAAGGGCAAAGCCATCGACCCGAATGCCACCTTCCTGGTGGTAACCAATAACTACCGCGCCTACGGCGGCAAGTTTGCCGGCACGGGAGATAGCCATATTGCCTTTGCCTCACCGGACGAGAACCGCTCGGTGCTGGCGGCGTGGATCAGCGCGGAGTCCAAAAAAGCGGGGGGCATTCATCCGGCAGTGGACAACAACTGGCGCCTGGCCCCCATTCATAGCGACACGCCGCTGGACATCCGTTTTGAAACTTCACCGTCCGATAAAGCGGCGGCGTTTATTAACGATAACGCCCACTATCCGATGAAGAAAGTTGCAACGGATGATATTGGCTTCGCCATTTATCAGGTGGATTTAAGCAAGTAACGCGGTGTGTGCCGGGTAGCGGCTTCGCCTTACCCGGCCTGCCTTTACGCCGCGCGTTCTTCCCGGTTCGCCATCACCTGCGGCGTATGCACTTCTATCCAGTCCGCCAGCGCGGCCACTTTCTCACTCACCTCTGTCCCTAACGGCGTCAGGCTATACTCAACGTGCGGTGGTACAACCGGATACGAGACGCGATTAACAAACCCGTCCTGTTCCAGCGCCTGTAGCGACTGGGCCAGCATCTTTTCGCTGACGCCCCCCATTTTTCGACGCAGGTCGCTGAAACGGTGGGTTCCCTGCCGCAGGGCCACCAGAATCAGCACGCCCCAGCGGCTGGTGACATGTTTGAGAACCTCTCTGGAAGGACACTGTTCCGCGAAGAGGTTGCCATCGCGCATTTGTTCGCTGAGTGTCGGTATCGTTGTTTTCATACTTACCTTTATGTACGTACTTACTAAAAGTTAGCTATGGTGCTAGTGTGCCACAACACCAGACAAACACGAAGAGGATTCATCATGATCGCAATTACCGGCGCAACCGGCCAGCTTGGCCAGCTCGTTATCGAACAGCTGTTAAACACCGTACCGGCAAACCAGATTGTGGCGATTGTCCGCAATCCGGCAAAAGCTGAAGCCCTGAGCCAGCAGGGCATTACCGTTCGTCAGGGGAATTACGCTGACGAAAGCACATTGACCTCCGCGCTTAAGGGCGTAGATAAGCTGCTGCTGATCTCCTCCAGCGAAGTGGGTCAGCGCGCCACCCAACATCAGAACGTCATTAATGCTGCCAAAGCCGCGGGCGTGAAGTTCATCGCCTATACCAGCCTGCTGCATGCAGATAAATCGCCGCTGGGCCTGCACGTTGAACACGTCGCGACGGAGAAGGCGCTGGCGGAGTCCGGCATCCCTTACGCCCTGCTGCGTAATGGCTGGTACACCGAAAACTATCTGGCGAGCGCACCGCCCGCGCTGGAGCATGGCGTATTTATTGGCGCGGCCGGTGAAGGCAAAATCGCCTCTGCCACCCGTGCGGATTACGCGGCTGCCGCGGCAAAAGTCATCTCCGGGGACGGCCATGCAGGCAACGTATACGAGCTGGCCGGCGACCACGCCTGGACGCTGAGTGAACTGGCAGCCGAACTCAGCAAACAGAGCGGCAAAAACGTGACGTATCAGAACATGAGCGAGGCGGATTTTGCCGCTGCGCTGAAGGGCGTTGGCCTGCCTGCCGGGCTGGCGGATATGCTGGCAGACTCCGATGTGGGCGCGTCTAAAGGCGGTCTGTTTGACGACAGCCATACGCTGAGCAAACTGATCGGGCGTCCAACCACACCGCTTTCAGAGAGCATTAAAGCCATCCTGTAAATGTTGCAAAATGGTTATTTTTTGTAGCATCCCCTCGGGTCATCTCTGATAATGGAGAGATGACTCAAGAGGAGGTTCACCGTGCAGGGCGTACCGGAACAGTTCATTGATGAGAGAGACAGCGCGCGCTTTCGCCATCTGGCGCATTTGCCGGGCCTGGAGCTTTATCACGCGCATATTTCTGACTACGCCTTTGAGCCTCATACGCATGAAGCCTTCGGCATCGGCACCATTGAAACCGGTGCCGAACGCTTTCGCTATCGCGGTACCCAGCATCTCGCGGCGGAAAAATCCGTCGTGACCATGAACCCGGACGAGATCCACACCGGGGAGTCGGCGACGGATGGCGGCTGGCGCTACCGGATGGTTTACATTGAACCCGATCTGCTGGAAGAGGTAACCGGCCTTCGCCACTGGTGGTTTAGCGACGTAACCCGCCATGACCCGCTGCGCTCACAGCAAATCGGCAGGCTTATCTATGGCCTGTGGCATACGGACGACCCGCTGGCGCAAAAAGGCCTGCTGCTGGATCTGATCGAGACCTTCCAGCCGTTAGCCCGCCACGCGCCGGTTACCCGGGAAGGTGCACACCGGTTCGAACGGGTTCGTGAGTATATGCACGACAACTACATGCACACCCTGACGCTGGACGAGCTGGCCAACGTGGTCTCACTGAGCCCCTACCATTTTCAGCGCCAGTTCAAGGCGCATTTCCATGTCACTCCGCATCAGATGCTGATGGCTATCCGCCTGTGGCGCGCCAAAGCGTTTCTCACGCGCGGCATGCCCGCCGCCGAAGTCGCCGCCGCGACCGGGCTGACCGATCAGTCCCATTTGACTCGCGCCTTTACCCGCCGCTATGGCATTACCCCCGTGCGCTACCAGAAACAGGTCGTTAAGCGCTGATGCGCAACCTCATACAATACGCACACCCTTCCCCCTCCTACACTGAACGCAGAATAAACCGATGTGGATGAAAAAATGATTAGTGGTGTGTTGTATGCCCTGCTTGCGGGTCTGATGTGGGGACTGATTTTTGTCGGCCCGCTGATCGTGCCGGAGTACCCGGCAATACTGCAGTCGACCGGACGTTATCTGGCACTGGGGCTGATTGCTCTCCCGCTGGCGTGGCTCGGTCGTGCACGTTTGCGTCAGCTCGGCCGACAGGACTGGTTCACCGCGCTGGCGCTGACCATGATGGGCAACCTTATCTATTATGTTTGCCTGGCGAGCGCCATTCAGCGAACCGGTGCACCGGTATCTACCATGATTATCGGCACGCTGCCCGTGGTGATCCCGGTCTTCGCTAACCTGCTTTACAGCCACCGCGACGGGAAACTGGCATGGTCAAAAATGATACCAGCGTTGGTGTGTACCGCCGTGGGGCTGGTCTGCGTCAACATTGCCGAGCTGCAGCATGGGCTGGAGGACTTCTCGCTGTTGCGTTACGGTTCTGGCATCCTGCTGGCATTCGTTTCCGTGGTGTGCTGGGCGTGGTATGCCCTGCGCAATGCACGCTGGCTGCGGGAAAACCCGGATAAACACCCGATGATGTGGGCGACGGCTCAGGCGTTGGTCACGCTCCCGGTTTCGCTTATAGGCTATGTGGGAGCCTGTCTCTGGTTAGGCCATCAGCAACCGGATTTCGCTCAACCGTTCGGGCCGAGACCGTGGGTCTTTGTCGGGCTGATGCTGGCGATTGCGGTGCTCTGCTCGTGGGTGGGCGCGCTGTGCTGGAATACCGCCAGCCAGAAGCTGCCGACGGTAATTTTAGGGCCGTTGATTGTTTTCGAAACGCTGGCCGGGCTGCTTTACACCTTCCTGATGCGCCAGAGCGTACCGCCGCTGTTAACCGCCTGCGGGATTATATTGCTGGTCGTTGGGGTCGTGATGGCGGTGAGAGCAAAGCCGGAAAAACCGATGGTCGTTCCGGCTTCAGAGAGTTAAAACGTTTCCCAGTTCGCTTCAGACGTCGCCGCGACAGGTTTAGCCGCTGGAGTGTAGCTTTTCACCGGCGCGGCGTTGACTACCTGGTTGCGGGTAATTTTAAACACCGCTACCGCTTCGTTCAGGCGTGCCGCCTGATCTTCCAGCGCGGCCGCCGCTGCCGCAGACTCCTCTACCAGCGAGGCGTTCTGCTGGGTCACGCGATCCATCTCGGCCACCGCCTGACCTACCTGATCGATACCGCGGCTCTGCTCGTCAGAGGCAGAGGCAATCTCGCCCATGATGTCGGTCACGCGGGTGACCGCATTCACGATCTCTGCCATCGTCGCCCCGGCTTCGTTTACCAGCTGTGAGCCGGCATTCACGCGCTCGCCGGAATCGTCGATCAGCGCTTTAATCTCTTTTGCCGCCTGAGCGCTACGCTGGGCAAGGGTACGCACCTCACCTGCGACCACCGCAAAGCCACGGCCCTGCTCGCCTGCACGCGCGGCTTCCACCGCCGCGTTCAGCGCCAGGATGTTGGTCTGGAAGGCAATGCCGTCGATTACGTTGGTAATTTGCGCAATTTTGCTGGAACTGGTCGCAATGTCGTCCATGGTGCGCACCACACCCTCCACCACGTTACCGCCCTTCTTCGCGGTTGAGGAGGCATCGAGCGCCAGACGGGAAGCCTGACGTGCGTTATCGGCGTTTTGTTTTACCGTGGCGGTCAGTTGTTCCATGCTGGCAGCCGTCTCTTCCAGAGAGGCGGCCTGCTGCTCGGTACGGGAAGAGAGGTCGTTGCTGCCCGCAGAGATTTCCCCTGCACCGGTGTAAATGGTATCTGCGCCTTCACGCACCACGCCCACCGTGTTTGCCAGCGAGGTTTGCATCTCCTGAACGTTGCGCGCCAGGATTGCCATTTCATTCTTACCCTCTGCCTGAATCGGCTGGGTCAAATCCCCTGCGGCAATGGCGCGGATATGGCCGATCACATCCTGGAGCGGCAGCAGCAGAACGCGGCGCATCGCAATCCAGCTGGAGACGATCACGGCAATCACCAGCAGCATGACCGCAGAGAGGATCCACAGGATACGTTTATAATCGTTTTCGTTGTCTTTAATTCCTCTGTCCGTGAGGACGGCCTGCGCTTCACGCCATTCACGGTACACGTTCTGCATCGCGGTCTGTTTCTGCTCCGCATTCTGCTTGAACATATCTTCCAGATTGCCCTGGCCCAGCAGGACGTTCATTTGCGTCAGCGTGGCGGAGTAAATGCGGTACTGCTCTTCCAGACGGTTAGCCAGATTCTCGTCCAGACCCGGAGTATTAGGCAAAGCGTAGTATTTATCGTAATGGGACTGCGCATCCGCCAGCAGGTTCTTCGCCGTGTTCACCAGTTCATTCAACTGGCCGCCGTTAATCTGAGACGCCATGCTGCTTTGCAGACGCAGCATGCCGCGGTTCAGGGTCACGCGGGCCTGGTTGAGGCTGATCCATGCATCGGTAAACTCGGCGACATTCTGGCTTGAGAGCTGCGAGACGGTGAAGTTATCTTTGTCGTTATTCAGCGCGTTGATAAAAATGCCGGCGGAAATGACTTGCATGATGCCGAGCACAAGCAGCACCGAAATAAGAAGGGTAATGACTTTTATACGTTTAAACATGCGTTGCCTTTTTTATATGCAGGTTTGTCTGACGTGGATATATCGGCAGGCACGGCGAGTTGTTTACTGTTTCCCCACGTTAAAAAACTTTCTAAAGTAATTTCCTGCATTCATTCAGCAAGTTAAAAGTCATTATTTTTTGTGATCTAGCTCTCACTTTTCCCCTTCCCTCTAAAGGGTTATAGCGTCGCCTTAAAGATGCATTTAAAATGCACTTTATATTATTGATGATGAGGTAACTGCTATGGCCTTCCGCGACCAACCCCTTGGCGAGCTGGCGCTCTCCATCCCGCGCGCGTCCGCGCTGTTTCGTAAATACGATATGGATTACTGCTGTGGCGGTAAGCAAACCCTGGCACGTGCCGCCTCGCGTAAAGAGCTGGATGTGGGGTTCATTGAAGCGGAGCTGGCACAACTGGCTGAGCAGCCTATTGAGAAAGACTGGCGCACTGCAGCCCTTGCCGACATCATCGACCATATCATCGTGCGTTTTCACGACCGTCACCGTGAACAGCTGCCTGAACTGATCCTGCAGGCGACAAAAGTGGAGCGCGTTCACGCCGACAAACCTTCCGTACCGCGCGGTCTGGCGAAATACCTGACCCTGCTTCACGAAGAGCTTTCCAGCCACATGATGAAAGAGGAGCAAATCCTCTTCCCGATGATCAAACAGGGTATGGGCAGCCAGGCGATGGGGCCCATCAGCGTCATGGAAAGCGAACATGATGATGCAGGCGAACTGCTGGAAGTGATTAAACACACTACCCATAACGTTACACCGCCACCAGAGGCGTGCACCACGTGGAAAGCGATGTACAACGGCATTAACGAGATGATCGACGACCTGATGGAACACATCAGTCTTGAGAATAACGTCCTGTTCCCGCGTGCCCTCGCAGGTGAATAAAAAAAGGCGCCCGAGAGCGCCTTCCTGAGGTTATCATTCGGCCACAGCATCTGTGGCCTTTTTTATTAACGCATGCCTGCCATACGTTTCTTACCGATAAATAGCCATCCCAGCCCCAGCGCGATGAACCACAGCGGCGTGACGATTAACGCCTGACGGGTATCGTCTTCCAGCGTCAGCAGAACCAGCACGAAGACGAAGAACGCCATGCACACCCAGCACATCAGCTTGCCCAGCGGCATTTTGTAGATCGATTTTTCATGCAGGTGCGGACGCTGTTTGCGGTACACCAGGTAAGAACACAGGATGATGGTCCAGACGAACATGAACAGGATCGCAGAGACCGTGGTGATCATGGTAAACGCACCGATCACACTCGGGTTCACGTAGAGCATCACCACACCGCCCAGCAGGCAGATACAGGAGAAGGTCAGCCCTTTCGCCGGCACCGCACGCTTAGACAGTTTGGCAAACGCGCGTGGCGCAACCCCTTCCTGTGCCAGACCAAACAGCATACGGCTGGTAGAGAACACCCCACTGTTGGCTGAAGAGGCCGCGGAGGTCAGCACCACGAAGTTAATCAGGCTTGCGGCCGCAGGCAATCCAACCAGTACAAACAGCTCAACGAACGGGCTCTTGGTCGGTACAACGGAGCTCCACGGCGTCACGGACATGATGATAATCAGCGCGAACACGTAGAACATAATGATACGAATCGGGATGGAGTTAATCGCGCGCGGCAGGGATTTCTCCGGATCTTTAGTTTCCGCCGCCGTGGTACCGACCAGCTCAATCCCCACAAAGGCAAACACCGCAATCTGGAAACCGGCAAAGAAGCCGCTGATGCCTTTCGGGAACCAGCCGCCGTCATTCCACAGATGCGCGAACGAAGCCTGAACGCCGGTTGGAGACTGGAAGTGCGTCAGTACCATCACCAGGCCGACAACAATCAGGGCGATAATCGCCACGATTTTGATCATCGCAAACCAGAACTCCATCTCACCGAACATTTTAACGGTGGCGAGGTTAAGGCTCAGCAGCAGAACAATCACCGCCAGCGAGGCCACCCAGTCCGATAACCCAGGGAACCAGAACTGCGCGTAGGCCGTGATGGCGACCACATCCGCCATGCCGGTCACCACCCAGCAGAACCAGTAGGTCCAGCCGGTGAAGTAGCCCGCCCAGGGGCCAAGCAGGTCGGAAGCGAAATCGCTAAAGGATTTGTATTCGAGGTTCGAGAGCAGCAATTCACCCATTGCACGCATCACGAAGAAGAGCATAAAACCGATGATCATATAAACGAAAATGATCGACGGCCCGGCAAGACTGATGGTTTTACCTGACCCCATAAACAGCCCGGTACCGATGGCACCCCCGATGGCAATGAGCTGAATATGACGGTTTGTGAGATTGCGCCGTAGCGACTGTTCAGACGACGCCTCTTCGTCGGCGACGACTTTAACCTGATCTACCATGTGATATTTTCCTGTTTATGCCTGTCTGTGTTGTTAAGGCTCTTCTGGCCTTTAAATACGTCAAAAAAATAACGGTCCCCATGAAAGGACTCATCGATATTAGGTAAGAATCGGCGGGATGAATACTATGATTTGGATATTATGTTAATAATATGTTTAAAGTGAGTGTCATATCACTCATACAACGCGAAACAGCTCACAAAAATACACGCAACAGTTTCGTTTGCAAGATAAAATGTTGATTCCGTCGTAACTATAGGTTTTATCACTATATTCCTCTCCCCCGAAGGAGAGAGGAAATAAGAAAAGCTGATTACAGAATTTCCAGCAGCTCGACTTCAAACACCAGGGTGCTGAATGGCGGGATGGACGCACCAGCGCCACGCTCGCCGTACGCCAGGTTGTGCGGGATAGTCAGTTCCCATTTGGAACCCACTGGCATCAGGGTCAGCGCTTCGATCCAGCCCGCGATAACGCCGTTAACCGGGAATTCAGCCGGTTCGCCACGTGCTACAGAGCTGTCGAACACCGTACCGTCGATCAGTTTACCGGTGTAGTGCACGCGAACGTGGTCAGTACGCGCCGGGATTGCACCGTCGCCCTGGTTGATCACGCGGAACTGCAGGCCAGACTCGGTGCTGTTCACGCCTTCACGCTCACGGTTCTCTTCCAGATATTTCACGCCTTCTGCAGCCATCTCTTCGAAACGCGCGCGACGCACGGCGTCAGCACGTTCGTGGATTTCACGCAGCGCACGGTGCACAACATCAACCGGAACTGCCGGGTTGTTGCCTTCCAGCGCATCAGCGATACCCGCCACCAGCGCTTCGGGTAACAGACCTTCCAGGCCGGATTCGCTCAGCTGCTGTCCTACCTGCAAGCCGATACCGTAACTTGCCTGCGCTTCGATAGTGTCAAAAGTCGGGGTGGTCATGGGTTTTCCTTCCATCACATTTAAAGTAGCGGGCAGCATATCAGCCATGCCCTTATGGGTAAAACTTTGTCTGAAGTTAAGGTGACAAACCGCGACGAAACAGAAACAATAGAGAGAACCAGGATTAATCCCGAACGAATGTCACGGATGTCGGGTTTGCTACGCCGTTCAGGCAGTTAGCAAACTATACTTCGGAGCACAGGATAAAAAAGACGCGGAGCAGGAGGAGAGCCATGCCCGGGCGATTTGAACTGAAACCTACCCTGGCGAAAATCTGGCAGGCGCCGGACAATTTTCGCATCATGGACCCGCTGCCGCCTCTGCATCGCAGAGGGATCATCATTGGCGCGCTGATGGTGATCGTGGGTTTCCTGCTTCCTTCCGGTGGCGATGACGCCGACACCGCGACGGTGACCCGCAATGCCCAGCTGGATATTCAGTCGCAAACGCGACCGCAGCCGGACACACAGCCTGTGCAGACGCAACTGGTCACCCCGACGAACGATCCGGGACAGGTTGCGCCTGTTGAACCGGAACCCATTCAGGATGAACAGCCACAGGAACAGGCCGCGGCCCCGGCAGAGCCACAGGCTCAGCAGCCAACCGGCATTGAGCAGCAGTGGCGTTCCTATCGCGTAGAGCCGGGTAAAACCCTTGCGCAGCTGTTCCGCGACCACAATCTGCCGCCAACCGATGTGTATGCCATGGCGCAGGTGGAAGGCGCGGGCAAGCCGCTCAGTAATTTGCAGAACGGCCAGCTGGTGCAGATACGTCAGAATGCCAGCGGTGTCGTCACCGGGCTCACGATTGATACGGGAAATGGCCAGCAGGTGCTGTTTACCCGCCAGCCTGACGGCAGTTTTATCAGAGCACGTTAATGTTCCGGCCGGGTAAGGCGAGCCAGCCCCCCGGCAATGCCCTTCTTAGTGACTCCGCTTATTGACCCACCAGATCCCCGAGCAGACCAGCACCAGCGCAATCGCATATTTGATGTCCAGAATGTTTTCACCGAGGAAAATGGCGGACAGCACCGTCCCGGCAACGGGGATCACAAAGTTGAACGGGGCAATCATACTTACGCGGTTCACTTTCAGCAGCGCGCTCCAGAGGGCGAACGCTACCGAAGAGAGTAACGTCAGATACCCCAGCACCGCGACGGCCGTCATGCTATGCACTTCCAGCGTCCCTCCCGTGAGATAGCCACCCGCCACCAGCGCCGCGCCGCCGATAGCCAGCTGCCAGCCGGTCATTACTGTCGGGTCGACGGTCTGGGAGATGCGTTTTCCGTAAAGCGTGGCGGCAGAAAGGATAAAGGCTGCCAGCACCACAAACCCGTCTCCCTTCCAGACGAAGCTGAATTCGCTTAACCCGCCGTGGAAGTTAACCAGCATCACTCCGGCAAAGCCCAAAATACAGCCAAGCGTTTTGTTATAGCTGAGCTTGTCGTTGTGGTAGATGAAATGCGCCAGCAGCACGCTGAAGAAAGTGCCGGTGGCGTTCATGATCGAGCCGTTCACGCCTGTCGTGTAGGCCAGTCCGATATAAAAGAAGGTGTACTGAATGCTCGTCTGCGTCAGCCCCAGGACGGTCAATTGCCCAAACTGCCCGGGCGTGAACCTGCCGATGGGCTTGCGCTGTGCTAATGCAAAGAGAAGCAGCAGCACACCCGCAAACAGAAAACGGTAACCGGCGAACACAACCTTTGAGGGAATATCATCGGTGGCAATCTGGAAGAGTTCATAGCCGCTTTTTATGGCCGGGTAAGAGCTACCCCAAAGCAGACAGCAGAGCATGGCGCAGGCATAGGCCACCTTTCGACGGGCAAATACGGGCGTGGGCAGAGCGGTTTCCATGTCGAATCTCATAAATAAAATTGCGTTTCATTTTATTATCAGAGAATGCGCCAGGAATAGCGACCCTACAAGCACTAAAGCGCGAGTCTGGTCCCTTAAAAAAGCAAAACGCCGGCACAAGGCCGGCGCTTCGACGTGAGCAGAGTAAAATTACTCAGCTACAACGTTAACAACCAGTTTAGCGAACACTTCGCTGTGAACCTGGAAGTCCACTTCGTGCTCACCAGTGGTACGCAGAACACCGTTCGGCAGACGAACTTCGCTCTTAGCCACTTTAACGCCAGCTGCAGTTACTGCATCAGCGATATCGCGGGTACCGATGGAACCGAACAGTTTACCTTCGTCGCCAGCTTTGGAAACGATGGTAACAGTGCCCAGTGCGTTGATTGACTCAGCGCGAGCATTAGCAGCCGCCAGAACGTCAGCCAGTTTGGCTTCCAGTTCAGCGCGACGTGCTTCGAAAAACTCTACGTTTTTCTTGGTAGCTGGAACAGCTTTACCCTGTGGAACCAGGAAGTTACGAGCGTAGCCCGCTTTAACGTTTACCTGATCACCCAGGCTGCCCAGGTTTGCTACTTTATCAAGCAGAATAACTTGCATTACCTTATCCTCTTAAAGTCGTATTAATGGACCGTGCCCGATTACTGATGACGATCAGTGTACGGCAGCAGGGACAGGTAGCGAGCGCGTTTGATAGCGCGAGCCAGCTGACGCTGGTATTTTGCACGAGTACCGGTGATACGGCTTGGGACAATCTTACCGCTTTCGGTGATGTAGTTTTTCAGCGTTGCGATATCTTTATAGTCGATCTCTTGAACGCCTTCCGCGGTGAAACGGCAGAACTTGCGACGACGGAAATAACGTGCCATATGGCTAGTCTCCAGAATCTATCAAATCAATCTGCTCGGCATGCAGAACCATTTTGCTCAGGCCGTTCTTTGCCTTGTGGCAAGAAATGAACCCCTGAACGATTACTGCGCTACCGACCGTTAAACTGTGAGTAATGGCCTGGTTTTCGTGTCCGCTAATAATAACGGGCATTTGGCACCACGCCTGCCGGTGAAAGCCGGCTTCCTCTTGCACAGAACGATGCTCAAGCACGAACTGGCAATGCGGAATTCCTGATGGACTGACCTTACGAAGGGGGGTCCTGCACACGGTACCGGACAACACCAGACGGTTGGTCATCAGAAATTACTCTTCAGAATCCCCAGCATCAGAATCATCTGCGGTTTCGTTTGCGAAATCATCGCGACGCTCACGGCGCTCGTCTTTCGCTTTAACCATCGGAGATGCTTCGGTCACTGCGTTTTTGGTACGCATAACCATGCTGCGGATAACGGCATCGTTGAAGCGGAAGGTAGTTTCCAGCTCATCGATCACTTCCTGCGGCGCTTCAACGTTCATCAGAACGTAGTGTGCTTTGTGCAGTTTGTTGATCGGGTAAGCCAGCTGACGGCGGCCCCAGTCTTCCAGACGGTGGATCGTACCTTCTGCACCAGTGATGGCAGCAGAGTAGCGCTCGATCATGCCCGGAACCTGTTCGCTCTGGTCAGGATGGACCATAAAAACGATTTCGTAATGACGCATCGAATTGCTCCTTACGGATTATTCAGCCTCCTGTCTGGGTCAGCCGAGGCCCGGGGAGGCAAGGAACGTGTTAAAGGTCGGCTGAAAAATTGACGCGTCATAATACTTGCGCGCCCCTCGAAACTCAAGCTGATTGCACAAATAATTCGCACAAAGCGTAAAGCTGGTCTAAGTGGGTGATTTAAAATTAATCACATCAGGAAGCGTTGTTTTTTTGAACAACAGCATCAGAAATGGTCACGCATCCCCGCCGGATAAGTGATTACACTTTAATCAGAGACCTTATTTATAAAAGGAGAGCAACACCCCCTTTCACAGCACGCAGTCGTGGAGCGCATATCATGAAAAAAATCGCATTTGCCGTAATGGCTGCACTTTTGCTCAGTGCAAACGCGATGGCAGCCATCAAGATAGACGGCCGGCAGGCCCAAAACATGGATGATGTGCAAAGCTTAGGCGTAATCTACATCAATCATAATTTCGCCACTGAAAGTGAAGCAGATCAGGCACTCAATCAAGAGACCGATGCTCAGGATGCACAATATTATCACGTCATACTGATGCGTGAGCCCGGCAGCAACGGCAATATGCACGCCAGTGCAGATATCTACCGATAACGCTTTAACGCTAGCACCAGGAAAGCCAACAAAGAGAACATAGCCATAGTTTAACTTGCCCCCTGCCCGGGGGCTTTTTTTTTGCTAATGGCTCTGAAATACCACCGGTTACAACTGTTTTTCGGTATTCCAGAGCACTTATTCACTTCTGCCCGTAATAGGCGTTGGGCCCATGTTTACGCATGAAATGTTTATTCATAAGGTAATCATCAATGCCCCGAAGCTGCGGATTGATGCCGCGGGCGATCCACGCCATTCGCGCCACTTCCTCCATCACCACCGCGTTATGCACGGCATCGTGAGCGTCTTTTCCCCACGAGAATGGACCGTGCTGATACACCACAATACCCGGTGTATGCAGCGGCTCACGCTCAGCCAGCGTGTCGATAATGACGCGACCGGTGTTGAGTTCATACTCCCCTTCCACTTCGGCCTGCGTTAATGCCCGCGTGCAGGGAATATCGCCAAAGAAGTAGTCTGCATGCGTGGTGCCAAGAGCCGGAATGGGCAGCCCTGCCTGCGCCCAGGCCGTGGCATGGATCGAGTGTGTATGCACAACGCCGCCCAGGGAGGAATAACGCTGATACAGTGCCAGATGGGTGGCGGTATCAGAAGAAGGCCGCCACTTTCCGTCAACCACGTTGCCATGGAGATCCACAACCACCATGTCGTCGGCGGTCATGGACTCATAGGGCACACCGCTGGGCTTAATCACGACCCGCCCCTGCTCACGGTCAATGGCGCTGACGTTACCCCAGGTAAACGTCACCAGACCGTGGCGAGGTAGATCCATATTGGCCTCAAAGACCTGCTGCTTAAGCTTATGCATGCTCAGCCTCCAGCAACCCAGCCCGCGCCATACGTTCACGGACCCAGTCCCGCGCCTTCGCCACTTCGGCTGCCGGGTCGTCCGACGTTTCACTCCACATCTCAATCAGATAAGGCCCGCAATACCCTGTCTGTTTGAGCGTCTGGAAGCACCGTTCGAAATCCACCACCCCGGTGCCGAACGGAACATTTTTGAATACACCAGGCCGGGTATCTTTGACATGAACCGCCACGATATGGCCAATACCCGCCTGCAGTTCCATCTGCACGTCGTTATCCCAGGCTGACAGATTGCCGATATCAGGGTAGAGCTGGAACCACGGATTATTCAGGTAGTGCGCGTAACCCAGCGCCTTGCTGATGGAGTTCATTAACGGATAATCCATGATCTCCATCGCCAGCGTCACCTGAGCACGGCTTGCCATGTCGACGCTCTCTTTCAGGCCGTCACGAAAACGACGGCGCGTTTCATTGTTGGCGTCCTGATAGTAAACGTCATACCCCGCCAGTTGG
Organism: Enterobacter sp. PTB; assembly: GCF_051130085.1. Lineage (NCBI taxonomy): Bacteria > Pseudomonadati > Pseudomonadota > Gammaproteobacteria > Enterobacterales > Enterobacteriaceae > Enterobacter > Enterobacter sp. PTB. The sequence continues at coordinate 59,169 of NZ_JBDKEE010000012.1, read as the reverse complement.
ATCACACGGATGCCGACATCCTGGGCAAAGCGAATGGCTTTACGCATGATCTCCAGCCCCTGAGCACGCACAGCATCATCTTCACTGCCAAGCGGAAAACGACGGTGGGCGCTGAGGCACAGGGAAGGCACACGTACCCCCGTTTCAGCGATGGCGCTTACCAGTGCCAGACGCTGTTCGCGGCTCCAGTCCAGGCGAGACAGGCGTTCGTCCGTCTCATCCACTGACATTTCGACAAAATCGAAGCCCAGTTGCTTCGCCAGTTGCAGCCGCTCCAGCCAGCACTCCCCCGCAGGGAGTGCCTTTTCATAGATGCCGAGCGGGACTTGTTTAGACAACATACCCGCTCCTTAGCCCCAAAGCTGAGCGATTGAGCGTTTGAACTGACGCGCGGCTTCTACCGGAGAGGCGGCATCACGGATGCTACGGCCTGCGATAAAGACATGAATTGGGATACCTTTGAACAGCGGCAGATCTTCCAGCGCCAGGCCTCCGGTCACGGTCACTTTGAAGCCCATATCGGCCAGACGCTTAATCGCGCTGATATCCGCTTCCCCCCACGCTACCCCAGCGGCCTGCGCATCACGGCTGCGGTGATAAACCACCTGTTGAATGCCCGCGTCACGCCACTCCTGCGCCTGCTCCCAGGTCCAGAACCCGGTCAGCTCAATCTGCACATCACCGTTGAACTCTTTTGCCACATCCAGCGCACCTTTAGCCGTGTTGATATCCGCACAGCAAATAACGGTGACCCAGTCGGCATTGGCTTCAAAACACATACGGGAAAGAATTTTGCCCGCATCGGCAATCTTGGCATCCGCCAGCACGATTTTATGCGGATACAGCGCCTTCAGGTCGCGGACGGCGCGAACGCCTTCGCCCACGCATAGAATGGTACCGACTTCAATGATGTCCACTTCTTCCGCAATCAGGCGGGTGGTTTCGTAAGCGTGAGACAGCGTCTGGTTATCCAGCGCGACCTGCAACATTGGTAATGACATTTTCAATTCCCTCTTAAACTGCCGCCGCAGTGGCGTTATCAATTAAATCCAGCACATCCTGCTCGGTGCGGCAGGCGCGTAAACGGTCGAAGTTGGCCTCATCATCAAACAGATTCACGATCTGCATAATGCCCACCTCCTGGTGGGTGTTGGCATCAACAGCCGCCATGGTGATGAGGATGTCGACCGGGTCGTTATCTTCGTGGTTGAAAGCCAGTGGTGTTTTCAGCGTAACCAGCGCAAAGCCGGTTTTTTTAACACCCTCTTCCGGGCGGCCATGCGGCATCGCCAGCCCTGGTGCAATCACGAAGTAAGGGCCGTGCTCTGCAACGCCATCCAGAATGGCCTGGTAATAACGCGGCTCGACAACATCGGCTTTTACCAGCAGATCTACGCTAAGTTTCACCGCCTCCTGCCAGGTGCTGGCGTCGGCCTGTAAAAGGATGGAGCTGTTCTCTGCCAGCGAATCACGTAGTTTCATGTTGCGTCCTTACTTCACATCTTGTGGGAAATGCGCGTTGATCACTTCCAGCAGCTTTGGCCCAAAGTCGGCTGGCGACAGCATGTTGCGCACGCCTACCACATATTTGTTGCCTGTCACGGTGATCTCACCGGCGATGTGGGTAGAGGCGATGATGATGTCCGCGCCGTTCAGTTCACTTTTGTATTCGCCCACTGCGCAGCTGTTCACCGTGTGGTCGATGTTTGACTGGGTTAAAAACTGGTCCACTTTCATCTTCATGATCATGGAACTCCCTTGCCCATTGCCACACACAGCCAGGATACGTACGGTCATAATCGAAACTCCTTAATGAGCAGAAACTTCTGCTGTTTGTTTTTCTGCATCTTCTTCAGCCCGCAGAGTGCGACCAGCGAAGAACATATAAGCCAGAGCAATGAGGATGATGACAGCCATAAAGATCAGGCCAACGGAGGCGAAGCCCTGCATCATCGGTGGTGCCAGAATTGACCAGTCGGCCATGCCCATCCAGGCGCTCATACCGGTGAGCTTGACCGCCCACACACACCCGAAGATTTCCACCATCCCCATCACCAGGCAGATCTTGAGCGCCGCGCGCCAGCCACCAAAGTGGTTCGCAAAGACGCCGATGGTGGCGTTGGAGAAGAACATCGGGATAAAGCCAGGAATGATCAGAATGGAAGAGCCGCAGCCCACCAGGATACCCACCGCAATCAGCTGGCCGATGGTGCCCCACATGAAGCCCCAGACCACCGCGTTTGGCGCGAAGCTGTAGATAGCCGCGCAGTCAATCGCCAGTACCGCACCGGGAATCAGACGCTGAGAGATACCGTTGAAGGCTTCGGACAGCTCGGCAACGAACATACGCACGCCCTGGGTGATAATGAAAATCGCCACCGCGAAAGAGAAACCTGTTTGCAGGATATAGACAGTCCAGTGGGTTTTACCCGCCATCGCCTGTACGACGTCAATGCCAAAGGAGAGCAGAATGGCACCGAAGAAGAGGGTCATCACAATCGCCGTAGAAACGATATTGTCGTGGAAAATATTCAGCCAGCCCGGCAGTTTAAGATCTTCGACGCTCTCTTCTTTTTTGCCCAGATACGGCGCGACTTTATAGGCAATCCAGGAGGCAAACTGCTGCTGGTGGCCGATGGAGAAGCCGCAACCGTCGGTGACGTCCTGCGTGGGCTTGTACATCATGTTGGAGGTGATACCCCAGTAGAGCGAGACCAGCACCGCGGTGCAGATAATGGTCGTCCACATTGGGTAGCCAAAGATAAAGAAGGAAACCGCAATCAGCCCTGCCTGCTGGAACATGATATGGCCAGTCAGCATGATGGTGCGAATACCGGTAATGCGGCGCAACAGAACGTAAATGATGTTCAGCGCCAGCGCGAGCAGGACCGCATACCCTACCCAGCTGTAGGCATCGCCCATGCGATCGATGGTGGCCATCATCGAGGCGTAGGTGTCAGAGATGGCGCCGTTGATGCCATAGACTTCCGACATTTTGGCCACTACCGGCTTGAAGGTGCCGGTCAAAATGCCTGAACCCGCCTGCAACAGCATGAAACCGATGATGGTTTTAATGGTGCCTTTAATAATAACGCTGACGCTTTTACGCAGCAGGATATAGCCAAGGCACGTCACGATGCCCAACAACAGCGGGGCATTAGTCATTACCTGATTAAAGAACACGGTAAAGACGTTGTAGAGGATCTCCATAACTCTCTCCAGAAATGAGAACACGAGGGGCAATCCCTGTGCGGTTGGTGACAACACTCTATTAATCACAAATAATCATCACAAGATTAAATCTGATTATTTGTGACGCATCACGCAAATTATTTCCCTGGTGTTAGTAATGATTTTCACTTCGGCATGCCACATAGAATTATTTCCATATAATTCATGCAATTAATGATTAATACGGTAAAAGATAACAAGAAGCGAGAAGAGCGTCCGTGACGTCAGGCAGATAAAATTACACATTTTGATCGTTGCAATGCGCGTGAAATGGTGCCAGAATTAATCACAACAAATCACCATTTGATTACTTTTGATTAAACCAGGAGTCAGAACGATGAGTAAAGTGAACACCATTACCCGTGAATCATGGATTCTGAGCACTTTCCCGGAATGGGGTAGCTGGCTGAATGAAGAGATTGAGCAGGAACAGGTTGCTCCTGGTACCTTTGCAATGTGGTGGCTGGGGTGCACGGGGATCTGGCTGAAATCAGAAGGTGGCGCGAATATTTGCGTCGATTTCTGGTGCGGCACCGGCAAACAGAGTCACGGTAACCCGCTGATGAAAAAAGGCCATCAGATGCAACGCATGGCGGGCGTGGAAAAACTTCAGCCAAACCTGCGTACCACACCGTTTGTTCTTGATCCGTTCGCCATTCGCCAGATCGATGCCGTTCTCTCTACGCACGATCATAACGATCATATTGATGTCAACGTGGCGGCAGCGGTCATGCAAAACTGTGCCGATGACGTACCGTTCATCGGGCCGCAAACCTGCGTGGATTTATGGATCGGCTGGGGCGTACCGAAAGAGCGCTGCATCGTCATGAAACCAGGCGATGTGGTCAAAATTAAAGACGTTGAGATCCACGCGCTGGATGCCTTTGACCGCACTGCACTGATTACCCTTCCGGCCGATCAGAAAGCCGCAGGCGTACTGCCAGACGGTATGGACGAACGTGCGGTGAACTACCTGTTTAAAACGCCCGGCGGTTCCCTGTACCACAGCGGTGACTCTCACTACTCAAACTACTATGCAAAGCACGGCAATGAGCATCAGATTGATGTGGCGCTCGGCTCATACGGGGAGAACCCACGCGGCATTACAGACAAAATGACCAGCGCCGATATGCTGCGCATGGCGGAAGCGCTGAACACCAAAGTAGTGATCCCTTTCCACCACGATATCTGGTCGAACTTCCAGGCCGACCCGCAGGAGATACGCGTACTGTGGGAAATGAAAAAAGACCGCCTGAAGTATGGCTTTAAGCCGTTCATCTGGCAGGTGGGAGGCAAGTTCACCTGGCCGCTGGACAAAGACAATCTCGAGTATCACTACCCACGTGGCTTTGATGATTGCTTTACTCTTGAGCCAGACCTCCCGTTCAAGTCATTCCTCTGATTATTAAGGCCCATCGCCAGACCCGTGTGTCTGGCGGTTTCATATTTCTTTTAGTAATTTCACGCTATTTCAAATATCATCTTTTAAAATCAATTCTTATCGGAATAGCTCATGACGGAAGCGCAACGGCATCAAATATTACTGGAACTCCTGGCGCAAACAGGGTTTGTCACCGTTGAGAAAGTGATCGAACGTTTAGGGATTTCCCCGGCAACAGCGCGGCGGGATATTAATAAGCTGGATGAAAGCGGTAAGCTGAAAAAAGTCCGCAACGGTGCGGAAGCGATTAGCCAGCAGCGTCCACGCTGGACGCCGATGAACATTCATCAGGCGCAAAATCATGATGAAAAAGTCCGTATTGCCAGAGCGGCATCGCAGCTGGTGAACCCCGGCGAGAGCGTGGTGATCAACTGCGGCTCCACGGCGTTTCTGTTAGGTCGGGAGATGTGCGGAAAGCCGGTACAAATCATCACGAACTATTTGCCGCTCGCCAACTATCTTATCGATCAGGAGCATGAGAGCGTGGTGATCATGGGCGGCCAGTATAACAAGAGCCAGTCCATCACACTCAGCCCGCAGGACAGCGAAAACAGTCTTTATGCCGGACACTGGATGTTTACCAGTGGCAAAGGCCTGACCGCGGATGGCCTCTACAAAACCGATATGTTGACCGCCATGGCAGAACAAAACATGCTTAACGTGGTGGGCAAGCTCGTTGTGCTGGTCGACAGCAGTAAAGTGGGCGAACGCGCAGGAATGCTGTTCAGCCGTGCTGAACAGATAGACATGGTGATCACCGGCAAAGGTGCCAACCCTGAGATCCTCCAGAAACTGAAAGATCAGGGTGTCAACGTCCTGTGCGTTTAAAGGTGCTGGCGGAAGAAGTCCACCGTGGCGTCCAGCGCCGTTGGCGTAATGCGGTGGCGAACGCCCGCTTCCCACAGGCAGGTCAGGTTGCCATCCAGCCCCTCGTGCTGTAGCGCCTGCTGAAGCCGGAACGTTTCTCCGGGTGGAACCACATCGTCCGCATCACCATGCCATAACAGCAAAGGACGATCGGCCAGACGCGGTAACGCCCGGGTAACCTCCCACTCTGCAAGCGCCGCCTCAACCTCTGTGAGTGCCTGAGGTGGAAAAAGCGTCTTCGCCAGTGAGGTAAAGTAGCCCGAGCCCATCAGACAAGCCACTGACTTCACTTCTGGATGGTGCGTCATGATCCCCAGCGCCGCCATCCCGCCCATCGATGCCCCAGCCACGGCCAGCCGATTATCAGCCACCAGCCCTGCCTGGTAAAGCGCATCGCGCAGCCCGGCAAACTCGGTCAGGCTACCATGCAAAATGTGCCAGAACTGCCCAAGTCGCGCCTGTTCGTTGCCGGTAAAACGTGCGCCGTGGTCAGGTGCATCCGGCATGACCACACGAAAACCGGCCTGCGCGAGTGCCACCGCAAAATAGCTGTAGACCAGCTTCGATGAGGTAAATCCATGATAAAACACTATAACAGGCAGTGGTTCCTCACGTTTTCCGGCGGGTGTTGCGTGTAATATTTCACGATCACCCAGATGGCGTATTTCAATTTCAATCATTGTCGACCCTGTAATGATGAATGATTCATAATGTTGAGAACTGGGTTACGATTTCACGCTATTTTCATTCGAAAATTACGCCCCAGCTAACACTTCGGGAACATTCCCCCAAAACTAAATTCACAGACAACTACACTATGGCTATCAGGAAACGAGATATGGTTATGCGCAGGTTTGCTGCTTTATTGCTGATGTTACTGCTCAGTGGCTGTAGCGCGCTGCAGGGAACGCCACAACCCGCTCCCCCGGTCGCCGATCACCCGCAGGAAATCCGTCGTAATCAGACGGAAGGATTACAGCGTATGGGTACCGTCTCTGCGCTGGTTCGCGGCTCCCCGGATGACGCGGAAGAAGCAATAAAGGCACAAGCCGTCGCCGCCAAAGCAGATTATTACGTCATCATTATGATCGACGAAACCATCATTACGGGACAGTGGTACTCACAGGCCATTCTGTATCGTCAATGATCGTCTTCATTTGAACGACATTTACACTGCTTTGCGTCCATAGACACTTTCCTGTCCACAATAAACTCCATGCCCGCAACAATGGAAGTGAGTTTATTCGCGAAGGATTGCCCGGCGGATACCGGAGACATGTGAAATGGAGCTGACGATGAAACGAACTCTTGCTTTGACCACACTGTTGCTCTCAGCAGGTCTTGTGAGCACAACCGCGCAGTCAGCTGAATTTGCCAGTGCTGATTGTGTGACTGGCCTGAATGAAATTGGCCAGATCTCCGTGAATAATATCTCGGGGAGCCCGCAGGACGTTGAACGTGTCGTTGCATTAAAGGCCGATGAGCAGGGTGCTTCATGGTATCGCATTATCCAGATGCAGGAAGATCAGTACATCGATCACTGGCGGGTACAGGCCATTCTCTACGCGTAATCCCCCTCCGATAAAAGCCACTTACTTCTAGTGGCTTTTCGTTTTTGCAAATTTTTTATCTTTTAGTAAACCAATTAAAAACAATTAAATAACATTTTGTTACACTAAACCAGTAAACGTTATCTCTGCTCTGCCGTTGAAAAGCCATACCTTTTCAATGATGAGCAATTTATGATCAACTTTTTCCGTCGTGCAGGTCTGGGTGCAAAGCTGTCGCTGCTTACCGGTGCCAGTGTCGCCATCCTGTTTCTGTTTTTCACTTTTCTGCTCAGCCAAAAAGCCAGCCAGCAGCTTGAAGCCCTCGCGATAGAAGACCTGCATAATCAGTCCACCGGCATGGTCGATATGGTGCAGATGTTTAACACCAGCCTGAGTGAAGAGGTTGAGAGGTATACCCGGCTGTTTACTACCTTTTTGCCCCAGCCACTGAGCGTTGATAACACTCAAACCCAGACGATTAACGGGATTAACGTTCCGCTCCTGAAAGGAGGGGAAACCGGGCTACATGAAAACAATACCCTTTCAGACGATTTTCTGAGCCGGACAGGGGCAATCTCGACCCTGTTTGTGCGTAGCGGTAACGACTTTGTGCGCGTCGCCACATCGCTGCGCAAAGAGAACGGCGAGCGGGCAATGGGCACCGTTCTGGATACCACCAGCCCGGCCTTTGCCGCCGTCACCCGGGGCGAGGTTTATCGCGGTCTGGCGCTGCTGTTCGGCAAGCGCTATATCACCCAATACCAGCCGGTTAAAAACGCGGACGGCCAGATCATTGCAATCATCTTTGTTGGTGTGGACATCACTCACTCCTGGAACGTCATGCGCGAGAAAATCCTCAACCGTCGACTGGGCGAGAGCGGTCACTTCTTTGTTCTGGATCGCAGCCACGGCAAAACGCGCGGGCAGTATCTGTTCCACACCAGCGCGGAGGGAAAAGTACCGGAGTGGGATAGCGCTATCCAGCAACAGCTGTTGAGTGATAAATCCGGCACGCTGGAGCGCGTCAGTGCTGATGGTCGCACGCTGACCATGGCGTATACGCCGCTGCCAGGCTGGAACTGGGCCATTGTCGGCGAAGTGGATAAATCGGTACTGCTCTCAAGCGTGACCGCCATGCGCGACCGCTTCCTGCTGGCAGGGGTGGTGCTGTCAGTGCTCTTCGCGGGTCTGTTTGTGGTCATTATACGACGCATACTGACGCGCCCATTGCGCAATGTGATCCACCTGGCCCGACAGTATGCCGCAGGCGATCTGCGCTCCAGCCTGCCCGTGACCCGCCAGGATGAGGTCGGTCAGCTCATCGATGCCATTAACGGTATTGGAGGGGGACTGCAGAAAATTGTTCTTCAGGTGCGCGAGGCCGCAGCGGAGATCCATATGGGCACCAACGCGCTGGCATCCGATAGCGAAGAAATCTCCGGGCAGATTAACAAGCAGGCCAGCAGTGTAGAAGAGACGTCAGCCAGCATGGAGCAACTGGCCGCGACCGTGCAGCAAAATGCCGCCAACATGGAACAAACGCAGCAGCTGGTAGGCGAAACGTCGCGCGCGATACATCAGGGTGGTGAGACGGTCACCCACGCTGTCGCTACCATGGATGATATTCGCGAAGCATCAAAGCGAATCGAAGACATCACGCGCGTGATTGAATCCATCGCTTTTCAGACCAACATTCTGGCGCTTAACGCAGCGGTTGAAGCAGCCCGCGCAGGCGAGCACGGAAAAGGTTTTGCGGTGGTGGCGCAGGAAGTACGCGCGCTGGCAGGACGCAGCGCCAACGCGGTGAAGGAGATTGAACAGCTCATCGGCGATACGCTTAGAAAAGTCAGCGAAGGCCATGCGCTGTCTGAACAAACGCGTCTGGCGATGGATTCCATCATCGTGCACATCGATAACATCAACAAGCTGGTCACGGAGATTAACCATGCGTCCCGCGAGCAATCCGCGGGAATAGGCCAGGTTAATCTGGCCATGACCCACATTGGCGAAGCATCGCACATCAACGCCGACCACGTCTTACGCAGCGAACAAACCGCACACACGCTACGTGAGAAAGGCTCACACCTTACCCAACTGGTGAGCCTGTTCCAGCTAAAGAGTTAGCCAACCCTGCCCGTGGCACGCAACAGCAGGTCATTTTGCACCTGCTCGCTCATCAGCGTACCGCCACGGGTATCAAGCATCATGCGGCACCACGCTTGCGCCACGGGTGGCGATGCGTGACGCAGCATCTGACTTCCGGCCCCCAGCAGGAAAAGCTGTTGCGTGATCTCCCGCCCCTGCGCCTCCTGCGGTTTTCGCAGTTTTTGCTGAAGCTGACGCCAGCTGCGATCGAAGTGCCTGTCCTGCCCTTTTACCTGGGCAAAATCATCCACAAGCAGGTCGAGGATGCCGGATTGCTTCGTCAGTACACGCAGAACGTCCAGGCACATAATATTGCCGGACCCTTCCCAGATGCTGTTCACGGGCATCTCACGGTACAAACGGGGAAGCTCACTCTCCTCGCAGTAGCCTGTGCCGCCGAGCACTTCCATGGCTTCCGCCACAAACGGGATACCCGCTTTGCAGACGCTGTATTTCGCCGCGGGGGTGAAAAGGCGCGCCCAGGCGGCCTCCTGAGGATCGGCACGCCTGTCCCACGCCCGGGCCAGACGAAACAACAGTGCCGTCTGGCCCTCCAGCATCAGCGCCATGCGGCTCAGCACATCGCGCATGAGCGGCTGGTCGATAAGGTTTTTACCAAACGTCTGGCGTTGATGCGCATGGTAAAGCGCCACGGATAAAGCCCGACGCATCAGCCCATGGCTGCCCAGCGCACAGTCAAACCGCGTCAGCCCGCCCATTCGGAGGATCTGGCGTACCCCTTCTCCTTCCTCCCCCAGCAGCCAGCCGGACGCATCCAGGAACTCCGCTTCGCTGCTGGCGTTAGAGCGGTTGCCGAGCTTCTCTTTTAGCCGCTCCAGACGTACGGCATTGCGTTGCCCGTCAGGCAAAAAGCGTGGAACAAAAAAGCAGGACAGCCCCCCTTTCGCCTGGGCCAGCACCAGATGCGCATCGCTTTGCGGCACAGAGAAAAACCATTTATGCCCGATAAGCCGGTAGCTGCCGTCACTGCACTTTTCCGCTTTGGTGGTATTGCTGAGTACGTCCGAGCCGCCCTGTTTTTCTGTCATCCCCATGCCAATCAGCAGGCCACGCTTTTGCGCCCCCGGCGCAAGATGAGGATCGTAACGATCGCTCATTAACGGCGTGATCCAGTCACGGAACGGCTCGGGCAGCGCCTGTTGCAGCAGCGGTGTAGCAGCAAAGGTCATGGTGACAGGGCAAAGCGTGCCCGCTTCTACCTGAGCGTGCAGGACAAAACGTGCAGCTCTGGCGACAAACGCGCCTTTGCGCGCCTCCTCTTCCCACGCCAGGTTATGGACACGGTTGGCGCAAAGTCCCTGCATTAAGAGGTGCCATGCGGGATGAAAGCGAACGTCATCCAGTCGCTCCCCGGTGGCGTCATAGCGTAATAACTCCGGCGGATTAACGTTCGCCAGCCTGCCCAGCTCCAGCGATTCCGCGGTTCCTAACTGCTGGCCGATGCTGGCAAGAAGCTCGATATCCCACTCGGCGCCTTCGCGAACAACCGCGTCACGCAGAGCGCAATCAGAGAGGAAAAGGTTGCTGTTTGAGAGCGGTGCAGGTTGATTAAAAACGGTATGGGTCTGCCAGTGCATGCTGTCTCCCTCCTTCAGTGGCAATGAAGATAAGTATGGACAGGCCACGTGCACGCTGCATGGGAGTGAGGTCACACGATGACGATCCCGCTGATATCATTCGTGAAATAGCTCACAGAACATAAGAATAAACTATTTCGCGCATTCGCTTTTGTTGAATAATTTATTCTTACCCCCTTTCAATGAGGAACGTTATGCAACCGGACGCGCACAAGCGTGCATTAATTGCAGGCTCCATTGGTAACTTTATCGAGTGGTATGAGTTTGCGGTCTATGGTTTTCTGGCGACCGTAATTGCGAAGAACTTCTTCCAGCTTGAGGGGGACGCGGGGCTAACCAGCCTGATCCTTACCTACGCTTCCTTTGCCATCGCCTTCTTCTTCCGCCCGCTGGGCGCGGTGGTGTTTGGCAGAATAGGTGACCGGATAGGCCGAAAACCGACGCTGATTATTGTACTGGTGCTGATGACGCTGGCCACCGCCGCAATCGGTATTGTGCCGGTCTATGCCAGCATCGGTATTGCCGCCCCGCTGATTATCACGCTGCTGCGCATCCTGCAGGGGTTGTTCGCCGGTGGTGAGTATGGTGGCGCCGTCTCGCTGATGACCGAATTTGCCCCACGCGGCAAGCGGGGCCTCTACGGTGCATGGCAGTCATTTACCGTCGCGCTGGGCCTGTTAGCAGGCGCTGGCATTGTCGCACTGCTCTCCGCCCTTCTGACACCGGAAGCCCTGCATGACTGGGGCTGGCGCATCCCGTTCTTCCTGGCATTACCGATGGGCGTGGTGGCGCTGTGGCTGCGGGTGAGTATGGAAGAGACGCCAAGCTTTGTGCAACAGCAGGAAAAGCCGGTTGCCACTCAGGCTGATACCGTTGCCACGCTCAACGCCATTGCGATGGGCATTGGCCGGGTGATGGTCTGGTCAGCGGCGGGTTATACCTATCTGGTGATTATGCCCACCTATCTGCAGTCGGCGCTGCATACCGGGTTTAACCAGGCGCTGTTGATTGCGGTGATTTCGAATATCGGTTTTGCGCTGACGATTATTCCGTCCGGGATCCTGAGCGACAAAATCGGACGCCGCACGGTGATGATCGTCGCTACCACGTTGCTGTTGCTCCTTGCCCTGCCGCTGCTGAAGGTTTTACAGGCGGAGTCCAGCACGCTGGCAATCAAAGCGCTGGTGGTGCTGATTGCGGGTGGTCTGGTGGGGATGCTGGCAGGCCCCGGGCCGGCGATGCTCTCAGAGATGTTCCCGACGCGCGTACGGTATACCGGGCTTGGGCTGGCTTATTCCCTGTCGAACGCCCTTTTCTCGGGCTGCGCGGGGTTGATTATTACCGGGCTGATTAAAGAGACGGGCAACCTGGATATTCCGGCTTATTACGTCATGGCGACGGCGGTAGTGAGTATCTTCGCGCTGATGACGCTCAGGAAGGATGACCATTTGCGGTCACTGGAGGAGTGAGTTTTTCACCGTCTGGTGCCCCTCCCACAGAAAATACGAAAGGCCGTCCTCAGGACGGCCTTGCTGTTTATTCCCCGCGCTGACGTACCGCTTCAAACAGGCAGATACCTGTTGCCACGGAGACGTTCAGAGACGACACGCTGCCCGCCATTGGAATGCTGATCAGCTCATCGCAATGCTCACGGGTCAGACGGCGCATACCTTCGCCCTCGGCACCCATTACCAGTGCCAGACGGCCGGTCATCTTGCTCTGATACAGAGTATGATCCGCTTCACCCGCGGTACCGACGATCCAGATATTCTCTTCCTGCAGCATACGCATGGTGCGCGCCAGGTTGGTGACGCGGATCAGCGGTACGTTTTCCGCTGCGCCACAGGCCACTTTCTTCGCCGTCGCGTTAAGCTGTGCAGAGCGATCCCTCGGCACGATAACCGCATGAACACCTGCCGCATCTGCGCTTCGCAGACATGCGCCAAGGTTGTGCGGGTCGGTCACGCCGTCAAGGATCAGGAAGAATGGATTTTCCAGCCCGGCGATAAGATCCGGCAGATCGTTTTCCTGATACTGACGACCTGGCTTAACGCGGGCAATAATGCCCTGGTGAACGGCACCTTCACTTTTCTCATCCAGGAACTGGCGGTTCGCCAGCTGGATCACAACACCTTGTGCTTCCAGGGCGTGGATCAGCGGCATCAGACGTTTGTCTTCACGCCCTTTCAGAATAAACACTTCCTGAAAACGCTCCGGTGCGCGCTCCAGCAGGGCCTGCACCGCGTGGATGCCGTAAATCATTTCACTCATTGATGGTTCTCGTTCTGTCTTTTCTTTTCCCTCTCTCCGCAGGAGAGAGGGTCAGGTTGAGGGGGAGAATTACTCCGCCTGCTGTTTCTTCGCTGCGCGCTTTGCCCTGGTGGCAGCCGCAATTTTCTGCGTTTTGGTGGACGGCTTTTTCGCCTTCCGGGCCTCTTTCTTCGCAGCCTTCGGCTTCTGTTTCTTCTCACCACGGAACGCGCTGTCTGGCTCGAAGTTTACCTTCTTACCCGCCTGACGACGTTTGCCACCAGTGTTGCCGTTGCCCCCTTTTTTCGTCTTTTCACGCGCCGTTTTACCCACATTACGCGGGGCACGCTCGCTGGAGATCAGGCTAAAGTCAATTTTACGGTCGTCCATATTAACGGCTTCGACCTTCACTTCCACGCGATCGCCAAGACGATAGGTCTGGCCGCCAGATTCGCCAATCAGGCGCTGCCCGACCTGGTCGAAACGGTAGTAGTCGTTATCCAGGCTGGAGACATGCACCAGACCGTCGATAAACAGTTCATCCAGACGGACGAAGAAACCAAAGCCGGTGACGCTGGCAATCACGCCTTTAAAGACGTTACCCACCTGGTCCAGCATAAAGTCACACTTCAGCCAGTCTGCCACGTCGCGCGTCGCTTCATCTGCACGACGTTCGGCCATGGAACAGTGCTGACCGAGTTGCAGCATCTCTTCCATTGAATAATGGTAGCCACCGGTTTCGGTCGTATTACCTTTATGACCCTGCTCCTGCGCCAACAGATACTTGATCGCGCGGTGCAGGGAAAGGTCCGGATAACGACGGATCGGCGAGGTAAAGTGGGCATAAGACTGCAGCGCCAGGCCGAAGTGACCGCGGTTTTCCGGATCGTAAATCGCCTGCTTCATGGAACGCAGCAGCATGGTCTGCAGCATTTCCGCATCCGGGCGATCGCCAATCGACTCCAGCAATTCAGCGTAATCTCGCGGCTCTGGCTTGTTACCGCCCGGCAGTTCCAGACCCAGTTCAGCCAGCACGGAGCGGAACGCAGTGATGGCTTCGGTCGACGGTTTATCGTGAATACGGAACAGCGCAGGTTCTTTGGCTTTCTCAACGAAACGTGCCGCCGAGATGTTTGCCAGAATCATACACTCTTCAATCAGCTTATGGGCATCGTTACGCTGGGTCTGCTCAATACGTTCAATGCGGCGTTCAGCGTTAAAGATGAACTTCGCCTCTTCGCTCTCAAACGAGATCCCGCCGCGCTCTTCACGCGCCTGATCCAGCGTTTTGTACAGGTTATGCAGCTCTTCAATGTGTTTCACCAGCGGCGCATACTGCTCACGCAGATCCTGATCGCCCTGCAGCATATGCCAGACCTTGGTGTAGGTCAGGCGCGCATGGGAGCTCATTACCGCTTCGTAGAATTTGTAACCCGTTAAGCGCCCTTTGGTGGAGATGGTCATCTCGCAGACCATGCACAGGCGGTCAACCTGCGGGTTCAGGGAGCACAGGCCGTTAGACAAAACTTCCGGCAGCATCGGAATTACCTGCGACGGGAAGTAGACCGACGTTCCACGGCTGCGCGCTTCGTTATCCAGCGGAGTATGCGGGCGAACGTAATAGCTTACGTCAGCGATGGCAACCCACAGACGCCAGCCGCCGCCGCGTTTTTTCTCGCAATAAACGGCATCATCGAAGTCGCGGGCATCTTCACCATCAATAGTCACCAGCGGCAGATCGCGCAGATCCACGCGGCCCACTTTGGACTCTTCCGGCACGTCTTCTTTCAGGCCGACAACCTGCTCTTCAACCGCTTTCGGCCAGACGTAAGGAATTTCATGAGTACGCAGCGCCATATCAACGGCCATGCCGGTGCCCATGTTATCGCCTAACACTTCGACGATTTTCCCGACCGCCTTGGTGCGTCGGGTAGGACGCTGGGTGAGTTCAACCACCACCACAAAGCCCATACGGGCACCCATCACCTCTTCAGGCGGGATCAGGATATCGAAGCTCAGGCGGCTGTCGTCCGGCACCACAAAACCCACGCCTGCATCGGTAAAATAGCGGCCAACAATCTGGCTGGTTTTAGGGACCAGGACACGCACCACGCGCGCTTCGCGGCGACCTTTACGGTCCGCGCCCAGCGGTTGCGCCAGGATCTGGTCACCGTGAATGCACATCTTCATCTGCTCAGAGGAAAGATAAAGATCGTCTTTACGGCCTTCTACGCGCAGGAAGCCATAGCCATCACGGTGGCCGATGACGGTGCCTTTCAGCAGGTCAAGACGTTCGGGAAGCGCATAGCACTGACGGCGGGTAAAGACCAGTTGCCCGTCGCGCTCCATCGCGCGCAGGCGGCGGCGAAGGGCTTCAATTTGCTCTTCACCTTCAATGTTTAATTCAACGGCAAGTTCTTCACGATTGGCGGGTTTTTCGCGTTTTGTTAAGTGTTCAATGATGAACTCGCGGCTGGGGATAGGATTCGCGTATTTTTCGGCTTCGCGTTCCTGGAAAGGATCATGTGACATATCGGTTCCTCCGTTGTCAGCTCCGGTGGAAATTTTCTTCATTCCACCAGCAATAATTTATAAAGTGGTTGATTCTCTTCAACCAAATCGGCCAGCGTGTAGTTATCCAGTTCCTTGAGAAAACTTTGCACGGCCAGAGAAAGCGCCTGTTTAAGGCGACAAGCGGGCGTAATGTGGCAGAACGCGCTGCTGCAGTTCACCAGAGACAATGGCTCCAGTTCACGTACCACATCCCCAACACGAATACTCTGCGCCGGTTTACCGAGACGGATCCCACCATTCTTCCCGCGTACGGCAGCAACGTATCCGGCACGACTAAGTTGATTGATTATTTTGACCATATGATTACGGGACACACCGTATACCTCTGTAACCTCAGAGATACTGGTCATTTTCCCATCGGGTAACGACGCCATGTAAATCAGCGCGCGTAAGCCGTAATCGGTGAAACTTGTTAACTGCACATCAACCTCAGGAAAAAGGGAAAACGCGGATAAACCGCACAGATATTCATTAATGATGATAAACCAGCCAGATAGTAAGCGGCTAATTTATTTGACAGACGGGGCGAAAAAGCGGAGATCGAGGAGCGTTCGCCGGATGGCGCGACGCGTATCCAGCCTGCGGGTTGTCCCGCAGGCCAGCAGTCACGAAGATTATGCGTCGAACGGGTCGCGCAGGATCATCGTTTCAGTACGATCAGGGCCGGTAGAGATAATGTCGATCGGCACTTCGGTCAGTTCTTCAATACGCTTGATGTAATTCAGCGCTGCCTGCGGCAGACCGCTACGCTCTTTCACACCGAACGTCGTTTCAGACCAGCCTGGCATGGTTTCGTAGATTGGCTCGATGCCTTTCCAGTCATCCGCAGCCAGCGGAGTGGTGGTCACTTCGCGACCATCAGGCATACGGTAGCCTACGCAGAGTTTCACCTCTTTCAGACCGTCCAGCACGTCCAGTTTGGTCAGGCAGAAACCAGACAGGGAGTTAATCTGTACTGCACGACGCACGGCTACCACGTCCAGCCAGCCGGTACGACGACGACGACCGGTGGTCGCGCCAAACTCGTTACCCTGCTTGCACAGGAACTCGCCGGTTTCATCAAACAGCTCAGTCGGGAATGGACCCGCACCCACGCGAGTGGAGTAAGCTTTGATGATGCCCAGAACGTAATCCACATAACGTGGACCCAGACCAGAACCGGTCGCAACGCCACCCGCGGTGGTGTTAGAGGAGGTGACGTACGGATAGGTACCGTGGTCGATGTCCAGCAGCGTACCCTGCGCACCTTCGAACATGACGAAATCGCCACGCTTGCGCGCCTGGTCCAGCAGATCGGACACATCAACAACCATACCGGTCAGAATGTCAGCAATCGCCATGACGTCATCCAGCACTTTCTGGTAGTCAACAGCGTCAGCTTTATAGAAGTTCACCAGCTGGAAGTTGTGATATTCCATCACTTCTTTCAGTTTTTCAGCGAACGTCTCTTTATCAAACAGATCGCCCACGCGCAGACCGCGACGAGCAACTTTGTCTTCGTAAGCCGGGCCGATACCACGACCGGTCGTGCCGATCGCTTTCGCGCCACGCGCTTTTTCACGCGCTACGTCCAGCGCCACGTGATAATCAAGGATCAGCGGGCAGGCTTCGGAGAGCAGCAGACGCTCGCGAACGGGGATACCACGGTCTTCCAGACCTTTCATCTCTTTCATCAGAGCAGCCGGAGACAGCACAACGCCGTTACCGATGATGCTGGTGACGTTTTCGCGAAGAATGCCTGATGGAATAAGATGGAGGACGGTTTTTTCACCGTTGATTACGAGAGTATGGCCTGCGTTGTGACCGCCCTGGTAGCGTACAACATATTTAGCCCGTTCAGTCAGAAGATCAACAATCTTCCCTTTACCTTCGTCACCCCATTGGGTGCCCAGTACGACGACGTTGTTACCCATTTTTTTCAAAATCACCGTTTGCTTAAAAATGGATTCTACCATCGCTTTTTCAGATATACAGCACTTTTTGACCTCAAAATACGCCAAACCAGATTACTTTTTGATCAGCCAATCGTTTTCCTCAACATGTAGTAGATAACGATGCCGGCAACCACAAGTCCGCCCCCAAATCGACGCAAAATATTATCCGGCAACTGGCTCAGAGAGGCTATCATCCGACGCCATGCACGCGGATAAAGCATCGGTCCAAGGCCTTCCAGCACCAGAACCAGGGCCAGCGCAAGCCAAATCGTTGAATTCATTTTTCATCCTTATAAAAGAAAACCACCGCTCCGTTGAGAGCGGTGGTTTGAATACTCAAACTGGCCTGAGTTTATCGCGTTGCGTTAGCCGGCGTCTTCATGTAACGGAAGAAATCGCTGTCCGGGCTGAGCACCATCACATCCTGGTTGCTCTGGAAGCTGTTCTCGTAAGCTCGCAGGCTACGGATAAAGGCGTAGAAGTCGGGATCCTGGCTGAAGGCATCGGCAAACAGTTTTGCCGCTTCGGCATCCCCTTCACCGCGCAGAATACGGCCCTGACGCTCAGATTCTGCCAGCGTCTTGGTCACTTCGTAATCCGCTGCCGCACGCAGTTTCTCCGCCTCTTCCTGACCTTGTGAACGATGACGACGGGCTACCGCTTCACGCTCGGCGCGCATACGGTTGTAAATCGCCTCGGACACTTCCGCTGGCAGGTTGATCTGCTTGATACGGACATCGACCACTTCGATACCCAGAGCAGCCATACTGTTCGGGTTGATCACCGGCACTTTGCCGTTGGTTTCAGCCTGAACGCGTTCTGCCGCTTTGGCAATGGCATCATCCGCTGCCGGGGTGGTGACTTCGTCTTCGGTTCCTGCAGAACCGGAGTTCAGCGCATCACGCACTTCCAGCGTCAGACGACCACGGGAGTCGGTGACGATGTCTTTCACATCCAGACGACCAATCTCAGAGCGCAGACGGTCAGAGAACTTACGTTTCAACAGCACTTCCGCCTGAGAAACGTCGCCACCGCCCGTTGCCAGGTAGTAGCGGCTGAAATCACTGATACGCCATTTGATGTAGGAATCGACGATCAGGTCTTTCTTCTCTTTGGTCACGAAACGGTCGGCCTGGTTATCCATGGTCTGGATACGGGCGTCGAGCGTTTTCACCGATTCAATCAGTGGCATTTTAAAGTGCAGGCCCGGCTCAAACACCAGCGGCTTGTTCTCGCTGTCGCGCAGAACTTTACCAAAACGCAGGGTAATTCCACGCTCGCCCTCTTTCACCACAAAGATAGAGGTATAAAGCACGACCAATACGATGATGATGATCGCAATAACTGACTTACGCATCCTTATTCCCCCTGACGCTGGTAGTCGTTACGCTGCGCGTTAGCACGGCGTTGGTCCATAATGTCACCATCGTTCGAAGAAGGCGTGGTTGTGGCGCTTGAGCTACCGGATGCCGCAGGTGGCAGACGCAGCAGGTTGTTGGCACCGCTGGTATCCGCCTTTGCCGCCGGCGCCGAACCGCCTTTCAGCATCTGATCCAACGGCAGTACCATCAGGTTTCCACCTTTGCTGTCGTTAACCAGTACCTTACGCGTATGGCTCAGCACTTTTTCCATGGTCTCAATATAAAGACGTTCACGGGTAATCTCCGGAGCCGCTTTATATTCTGGCAAAATCTTCGCGAAACGCGCCACTTCACCCTGAGCTTCCAGGACGGTCTGAGTTTTATACGCACGCGCTTCTTCAAGAATACGTTGCGCCTGACCGTTAGCACGTGGCTGAACTTCGTTGGTGTACGCTTCCGCTTCACGGATGTACTGTTGTTCGTTTTCACGGGCGGCAATCGCGTCATCAAACGCGGCCTTCACCTCTTCCGGCGGACGAGCAGCCTGGAAGTTGACGTCCAGCAGGGTGATACCCATGTTGTACGGGCGAATGGTCTCTTCCAGCTCACGCTGGGTATCGCTACGAATAACGGTACGACCTTCGGTCAGAATGCGGTCCATGGTGTATTTACCGATCACACCGCGCAGCGCACTGTCTGTGGCCTGGCGCAGACTGTCATCTGCACTGGTCACGCTAAACAGGTAGTGCTGCGGATCGGTGACGCGGTACTGGACGTTCATCTCAACGCGCACAACGTTCTCGTCGGAGGTCAGCATCACGCCGGAGGCCGCCAGTTCACGCACAGACTCCACGTTCACCGCGGTCACGTCGTCAATGAAAGTCGGTTTCCAGTTCAGACCTGGCTCAACCAGATGGCTGAACTTCCCGAAACGGGTGACCACACCGCGTTCCGCTTCTTTAATGGTGTAGAACCCGCTGGCAGCCCAGATGATCACCACGGCAGCGGCAACAATGCCCACCACGCGGCCCCCTAACTGCGGGCGCGGCCCCTGAGTGGAACCCCCACCAGAGCCAGAACCTTTACCTCCGCCAAGGCCACCAAGCTTCTTGCTTAGCTTGCGGAAGATATCATCCAGATCCGGCGGCCCCTGCTCGCGACCACCTTTGTTGCCATTTCCCCCAGAGTTGCCGCCTTGATTATTGCTGCTTCCCCACGGGTCGCGGTCTTGTCCGTTATTACCGGGCTGATTCCACGCCATGTATATGCTCCATATTTGTTATGCAAGGGCGAATTATTCAGGCATCCCCTTTCTGATCAGACGATATAGTCGACCAGCGCAGGTTCTTGTTTACAGAGGCGACGCCAGTCAACGATCGGCAAACGCACCTGCATCCCCACGCTGCCGTCATCCTCCATCCACTCTTTTTCTATCGCCTGAAGCTGATAAAACCGGCTGCGCAGCCTGCCTTCCTGTGGCGGCAATCGCAGCGTGTGCTGGGCTACCTCACCGGAAAGACGTTCTGTCAAAGCCTGGAAAAGCAGTGGCACACCAATACCGGTCTGAGCGGAAAGCCAGACCCGAATCGGTTTGTTCTCTTCATCTCGATCGATACGCGGCTCAAAATCCTCCAGCATATCGATCTTGTTCATCACCAACAGCGTTGGGATGTCGTCGGCGTCGATCTCGTCGAGCACCACGTTTACCGCGTCGATGTTCTCCTGCAAGCGAACGTCTGCAGCATCAATGACGTGCAGCAGCAGGGTCGCCTGACGCGTCTCCTGCAGGGTGGCTTTAAACGCAGCCACCAGGTCATGCGGCAGGTGACGGATAAACCCTACGGTATCCGCCAGCACCGTTTCACCGACGTCAGCGACGTCAATACGACGCAATGTGGGGTCCAGGGTCGCAAACAGCTGGTCTGCGGCATAAACCTGGGCCTCAGTAATCTGGTTAAACAGGGTGGATTTACCGGCGTTGGTATACCCCACCAGCGACACCGTCGGGATGTCAGCTTTTGATCGCGCCCGACGTCCTTGCTCACGCTGTTTTTCAACGCGTTCCAGACGTGAAAGGATCTGGGTAATACGGCCACGCAACAGACGGCGGTCGGTTTCAAGCTGGGTCTCACCCGGACCGCGCAAACCAATCCCGCCCTTTTGTCTTTCAAGGTGGGTCCAGCCACGCACAAGCCGCGTTGCCAGATGGCGCAACTGCGCCAGCTCAACCTGCAGCTTACCTTCGTGAGTACGCGCACGTTGAGCGAAAATATCTAAAATCAAACCCGTGCGATCGATAACACGGCATTCGCAAAGACGTTCCAGGTTACGTTCCTGAGCCGGAGACAGCGCATGATCAAACAACACGACTGACGCGCCGGTTGCTTTTACGGCATCCGCAATTTCAACTGCTTTACCTTCACCAACAAAATACTTTGGGTGCGGCGCTTTACGGCTACCGGTAATCACCTGCATTGCTTCGACACCGGCGGAAGAGACCAGAGATTCAAACTCCTGGAGGTCTTCCATATCTTTGTCTTGCGTAAAATAGATGTGTACCAGCACCGCCTGCTCACCGGCATCATAACGGTCAAACAAGCGTAAATTCCTCAAAAAAGATCAGCGGGGAACGCAGGATCCCTGGCTCCCCGTGTGGATAACAGCCCGAAACCTTATTCGGTATCTTCGCTGTCCTGCGCAGGAGAAGAAGAACCCTGCGCGCTGCTGCCATGATGGTAGTTACTACCCGTGCCGCCGCCAGTGTTATTGCTGTGATGGGATACCGGACGAGACGGAACAACTGTAGAAATAGCGTGCTTATAGACCATCTGACTGACCGTGTTTTTCAACAGGATCACGAACTGATCGAAAGATTCAATCTGACCTTGCAGCTTAATACCATTCACCAAATAAATAGAAACTGGAACACGTTCCCGACGCAATGCGTTCAGGAACGGATCTTGTAAAGATTGCCCCTTAGCCATTCTATCTTTTCCTTATATGCTTGTTTTGTACTTAGAACCTTGCGATTCTGAAAAATTGCGCACGATACGACTCAATTGTACACATTCAGTGAGCGATATCACCAACAACCTCAATCACTTCGTTTAACGCCTGTTGCGGTTTTTCACTGTCTAACCAGTGAACACCGTCCCAACCGCGCAACCAGGTGATCTGGCGCTTCGCTAACTGTCTCGTGGCGCAAACACCTCGATAAACCATTTCATCATATGAAATCTCGCCTTCAAGATATGACCACATCTGGCGGTATCCCACACAACGAACGGAAGGCATATCCGTATGCAAATCTCCACGGGCAAATAGCGCCCGCACTTCTGCTTCAAAATCTGAAGCTAACATCTGATGAAAACGCTGCTCAATTCGTTGATGGAGCAGTTCACGGCTCGCCGGGGCGATGGCGAACTGATGCACCTGATACGGCAGAGCGTCTCCTGACGTTTGCGTCAGTTCCGTTAAAGTTTTACCCGAAATGAAAAAAACTTCCAGTGCCCGGGAAAGCCTTTGCGGATCATTTGGATGGATCCGTGCTGCGGCAACCGGGTCAATCTCGGCCAGTTGCTTATGCAAAACGTCCCATCCCTGCTCTGCCGCCTGCTGCTCAATTTTTGCTCTTACTTCCGGATCCGCTGATGGCAGAGGTGAAAGCCCCTCCAGCAACGCCTTGAAATAAAGCATGGTTCCGCCAACCAACAGCGGTATACGTCCCGCCGCCGTTATCTCGGCCATCTCGGCTAACGCATCACGGCGGAAATCCGCTGCGGAGTATGCCTGAGCCGGGTCGAGAATATCCAGCAAACGATGCGGTGCCGCACGCAGTTCGTCTGCGTCAGGCTTCGCCGTGCCGATGTCCATCCCTCGGTAGATAAGGGCAGAATCGACACTAATCAACTCTACAGGCAAAACTTTACGCAACTCAATGGCCAGTGCCGTTTTGCCGGAGGCCGTGGGGCCCATTAAAAAAATCGCCTTTGGCAGGCTCGCCTTGCTTACGTCAATCATGTTTCAGGGCATTCATCGCCGTTTGTAAATCAACAGGTTGTAATAACCCACCTGGCGGTGTCTTCACCAGATGCGGACAAAGGCGTTCAACCTCCGCCAGCACGCTAATGGCCTGCGCCATACTCCACGGCGCATGTTCGCTTGCCAGATGGCGGGCGATCCACTGCGCGGTGTTGGCGGCATCAAACGACGTTTGCTGCGCCAGGTAGCCTATCAGTTCAGGAATCAAGTTTTGTAAATTTTGTTGGCGTAAGGGTAAAGGCACTGCGCGAATGGTCACATGTTGTGGTTCGAGCACCATTTCAATGCCCATCTGCGCCAACAGGGCCTCTGCGCGACGCAGTACCCCTGTTTCTTCAGGGGATATTTTTAGCCGAACGGGGATCAGCAGCGGTTGTGCACAGGCCGCGTTTTCACCCGGAGTAAGCTGCACTTGTTTAAGCCAGCGTTCCGCCACCGGCAATGCCAGAAGCATCACGTGGCCTTCGCGCTCCAGCAGCGCCATATCCGGGGCAATAATCGTCAGAACCCGGCCAAAACTCTGGCTGTGGCCATCCAGCGAAGGCGCTGGCACCGCGACAGGCGCTTTGCGCTCCACCGCGGGGGTTTCCAGCAATTTGCGGTACAACGCTCCCTGCTGTTTTTGATAGCCAGGCTGGGCGTTTGGATAGTTCGCTCCCGTTGGGCGCGGTGTGCTACCCGCAGCAGAGAAACGCGGGGCATCCGGCTCACGCGCCACGGCAGGTTCAGCAAAATGGTTCCGGCCCGCTGCAACACGGTTTTCCGGAAACGCGCGCGGGGCGGGTTCTTCTTTTTCCAACGGCAGCGTCGGTTCAGCCTGCTGTTGCAATACGCTCAGCACGCCCTGATAGATAAAATCATGCACCAGACGTGACTGGTGGAACCGCACTTCATGCTTGGCAGGATGGACGTTAACGTCCACCTGGTGTGGATCGATTTCTAGATAGAGCACAAACGCCGGTTGCTGATCTGCACCCAGTTTATCTTCACAGGCCTGACGAATGGCGTGGTTGATGAGGCGGTCACGCATCATGCGGCCGTTCACGTAGCAATACTGGATCTCAGCGAAGGCGGCGCTGCTCGCGTTGGGGTCAGCCACCCAGCCGCGCATGGCCAAATCGCCATGCTGCCACTCAATGGCCAGCGCGTGCTCGAGAAACGGTACGCCGCAGATAGCGCCCAAGCGGCGCTCTTTTTGCCCACCTTCCGCCACGGCGCGGTACTGGCGCATGACTTTGCCGTTATGGCTAAGGTTAATGGTCACGTCAAACCGCGCCAGGGCAATGCGACGAATGATCTCATCGATATGCCCAAACTCGGTTTTTTCGGTACGCATAAACTTGCGTCGGGCGGGGGTGTTATAAAACAGATCCAGCACTTCCAGCGTCGTACCGACCGGGTGCGCCGCTGGTTTAATCGTCACGTCCATATCACGCCCTTCGGCGTACGCCTGCCAGGCTTCCTGCTGTTCAGCGGTACGGGAGGTGAGCGTGAGACGGGAAACGGAGCTGATACTGGCCAGCGCTTCCCCGCGAAAACCGAGGCTAATGATCGCTTCCAGGTCATCAAGAGAGGCAATTTTACTGGTGGCATGACGCGCCAGCGCTAACGCCAGCTCGTCTTTTTTAATTCCACAGCCGTTGTCACGAATGCGAATCAGCTTTGCGCCGCCGCGTTCGATATCAATATCAATGCGGGTGGCCCCCGCATCAAGGCTGTTTTCTACCAGCTCCTTCACCACCGATGCAGGGCGCTCCACCACCTCACCGGCGGCGATTTGGTTCGCGAGCTGCGGCGGTAGAACCTGAATCGGCATGAATTCTCCTTAGTTGGTCGCGGTCATCTCACCTGGCTGCGCTGCGCTGGCCGTCTGGGCGGCACCGCCCTGTGGCGCGGACTGCAGCGGATGCGCATCAAAGTATTTACGCAGACCGTTATAGATCGCTTCGGCAATTTGCTGCTGATAGCTGTCGCTGCCCAGCAGGCGTTCTTCAGCGTTATTACTGATAAAGCCTGTTTCCACCAGAATCGATGGAATATCCGGCGATCGCAGAACGCCCAGGCTCGCATGCTCCGGACGGCGCTTGTGCAATGACCCGATGCCCTGCAGCTGATTCAATACATTTGTGGCGACATCATACCCGACGCGCTGGGAATGACCGAATTGTAAATCCAGCACCGCCTGGCTGAGATACGGATCGGCCTGGCTGTTTGCCAGCACATCACCCGCCCCACCTAACAGTTCGGACTGTTTCTCGTGCTCTTCAAGCCAGTTTGCCATTTCACTGTTCGCCCGACGGTTTGACAGCACCCACACTGAGGCTCCCGTGGCGTTACGGTTTGGCGCGGCATCCGCATGAATGGACACCAGGAAATTGGCATTTTGCTTACGTGCCACATCCGAGCGGCCCATCACCGAGATAAAGTAATCGCCGTCGCGCGTCAGCACGCCTTTAAACATAGGATCGTCGTTTAACAGCGTCCGCAGCTTACGGGCAACCGCGATGGTGACATTTTTCTCCCGCGTACCGCCCGGGCCAATTGCGCCGGGATCCTGACCGCCGTGCCCCGCATCAATGGCGATAATCACTTTATCACCGCTGACCGCGCGACGTGCGCTGGCCGCCGGCCGCGTCACGGTATTGCTGCTGGTAACGCTGGTAATGCGGTCGCTGTCCGTTTTAAACGGATTACGTGCCGGTTCAGATGGGCGCGGGGTATAAACCGGCTCTTCCACGCGTTTCGCCACCACCGGTGGAGGCGGAGGCGGCGGAGGGGCGTCAGCGTTGATGGTAAAGACCACCGTATAATTCGCACCGTTTTGCTGCTTAACCGCTCTGGTTTTACCCTTTTCGGTTAGGTCGACCACCAGACGCAATGACTGGCTATCTTTTGGCGAGCCGGAACGAATGCTTTTAACCAGATTATTGCCGCTGAACTGGAGCGGTAACCCCTGGATAACCCCGGTTTGTTTGATATCCAGCGCCACGCTGTGGCTGTCTGGCTGTGAAAAAGCATATTCCGGATCGCCCATAAAGCTGAACGTGATCCTGGCCTGGCTTTCGCCGTTCGACACCTGAATATCCGACAGGCTTGCCGCCCCGGCCTGCGCGCACAGCAGCACCGTGGCAGCCAATAACCAACCTTTAACGCGACTAATCATCCCGTCATCCCTACGCTTAACCGGCCAGACGCGCCAGTAAGGAACTACCTGATGAGGAAACAGCACTGATGCGTGCCTCACGCCCTTGTGCCTGGTAATCTAAGTGAATTTCGACATCCGGGTCAGGCAACACACCCGCACCTTGTTGCGGCCACTCCACCAGGCAGATGGCATCATTGGCAAAATAATCACGGATCCCCATAAATTCCAGCTCCTCGGGATCCGCAAGGCGGTATAAATCAAAGTGGTACACCATGAGATTTTCAAGGGTGTACGGCTCTACCAGCGTGTAGGTTGGGCTTTTCACATTGCCTTTATGGCCTAACGCCTGCAGAAAACCCCGGCTGAAGGTGGTTTTACCCGCACCTAAATCACCATACAGATAAATGACGGTTGCCCCCTGACAGGCCTGTGCCACGCGTTTGCCAAGATCTAAAGTGGCTTGTTCATCAGGTAAAGAAATCGCTCGATTAGTCATTTTCTACGTCAATCACATCCGGGTTAACAACACGCCGTAGCGTGCAAAAAAGATCGGTGGCCAGCATTCCGCGTGTACCGTAACGTGCCGCCAGCTTATCCGCCGCGACACCATGGGCCACGCAGCCAGCGCAGGCTGCATCATAAAGGGGAAGTTTCTGTCCAAGCAATGCGCCAATGATGCCGGAAAGCACATCGCCCATTCCGCCGCTCGCCATGCCCGCATTTCCGGCATCGACAATGCCCAGCGCCTCGTCGCTGGCGACAACGGTTCCTGCCCCTTTCAGAACGGCAACACCTCCGTAACGTTTTACCAGACGCCGGGCAGAAAGTAAGCGATCGCTTTCAATTTCTGCCACGCTGCAGTTAAGCAGGCGCGCGGCTTCGCCGGGGTGCGGCGTCAGAATGCGATTGTGACGCTTATCAGGATTGATTGCCAGAAGGTTCAGCGCGTCGGCATCCCACAGCATCGGTTTACGAAAATTCTCGACCTTCTGCAGGGCCTGTTTCCCCCAGGCCTGCTGCCCAAGCCCCGGGCCAATGACCACGACATCCGCCCATTCGAGACTCTCTTCAAGCGACTGCGGCGTCAATTCATGCACCATCAGCTCCGGACGGGCCGTAATAATTGGCGCACTATTTTCGATGCGCGTCAGCACCCGCACTAAACCGGCACCGCAACGCAATGCCGCTTCCCCCGTCATGCGGATAGCCCCCGCCGTACCGTGGTCACCTCCAATGATCACCAGCCTGCCGTGATCGCCTTTATGGGACGTCGGGCGGCGCGGCGGTAGCCACTGTGCCAGCAGCGAAGCATCAACGCGCGAAACGTGGGTTTCCTGTCCGGCAAGCCAGCTCTCCAGCCCCAGTGCGTTATGGTGCAACGTTCCCGTGACATCCCGTGCTTTACCGGTAAGCAGCCCCGGTTTCAGGGCGATAAAGGCAACGGTGTGCGCGGCCTGAATCACCGCGCCCGGCGTCGTGCCGGTTTGCGCCATCAGTCCAGAAGGTATATCCAGGGCCACCACCGGCGCGCTGTGGGCATTGGCACGTGCAATCAGGGTGGCAACCGGGTCGCGCGGCGCACTGCGTAGTCCGGTGCCCAGCAGGCCATCAATAATCACATCAATCTCTTCCGGCCAGACGATATCGGTGGCATGAATAACACCGCCCGCGTTCAGCCAGGCTTCCCGCGCCGCACTGGCCTCTTCTGGTAGCGGTTTATCGCTCTCCAGCGCCAGCAACGTCACGTGGATCCCGGCGGCAACCGCCAGGCGGGCGACGACATAACCGTCACCGCCGTTATTGCCGTGTCCGCATAAAATCAGCCAATGCGACGATTCAGGGTGAGCCGTGCAGGCAACGTTAAACGCCGCTTCACCCGCGCGTTGCATCAGTTCATACAGGGTAATGCCGAGGCTATCTGCGGCCTCTTTTTCGGCGTGCCGGAGGTCATCCGCATGCCAGATGGAATGTGGTATACTTTCGGGGTTTTTCTTCACAGTATGGTCCGTCATGTCACAGCCCCTCGATCTCAATGAATTAGCGCAAAAAATTAAACAGTGGGGTGCTGAGCTTGGCTTCCAGAAGGTCGGTATCACCGATACCGACCTTTCCGCCAGCGAGCCGAAACTGCAGGCATGGCTGGATAAACAATACCATGGCGAAATGGAGTGGATGGCGCGTCATGGCATGATGCGTGCCCGCCCACACG
Source organism: Enterobacter sp. PTB (assembly GCF_051130085.1). Taxonomy (NCBI): domain Bacteria; kingdom Pseudomonadati; phylum Pseudomonadota; class Gammaproteobacteria; order Enterobacterales; family Enterobacteriaceae; genus Enterobacter; species Enterobacter sp. PTB. The sequence goes on along the minus strand of NZ_JBDKEE010000012.1, from coordinate 30,823 downwards.
AGCTGTTACCCGGTACATTACGCGTCATCAGCGTACGCATGAACTACCTGCCCGCCAACGCGGCGTTTGCTCGCACGTTAAAAAATCCCGCTCTCGGTTACGTAAGCCGGTATGCCCTGGGCCGTGATTACCATAAGCTTCTGCGTAACCGTTTAAAAAAACTCGGGGAAACTATTCAGCAGCACTGTGTGTCGGTGAATTTTAGACCGTTTGTAGACTCTGCGCCTGTTCTTGAGCGCCCGATAGCAGAAAAAGCCGGGCTTGGCTGGACAGGTAAGCACTCACTTATCCTTAGCCGCGACGCCGGATCGTTCTTTTTCCTCGGTGAACTGCTCATAGATTTGCCGCTGCCGGTAGATGGTCCGGTAGAGGAAGGTTGCGGGCGCTGCGTGGCCTGCATGACCATTTGCCCGACGGGTGCCATCGTTGAGCCTTATACGGTGGATGCGCGCCGCTGCATCTCCTATCTCACCATTGAACTCGAAGGGGCGATACCGGAAGAATTCCGTCCGCTTATCGGGAACCGTATCTACGGCTGCGATGACTGCCAGCTGATCTGCCCCTGGAATCGTTACTCGCAGCTTACGGATGAAGACGATTTCAGTCCTCGTAAAGCGCTTCATGCGCCTCAGCTTATCGAGCTCTTCGCCTGGAGTGAGGACTGGTTCCTGAAAGTCACCGAAGGATCCGCCATTCGGCGTATTGGGCATCTGCGCTGGTTACGAAATGTCGCCGTTGCGCTGGGCAATGCGCCCTGGGATGAAGCCAATATTCAGGCGCTCGAAAGTCGCAGAGGTGAGCACCCACTTCTTGATGAACACATAGAATGGGCGATTGCGCAGCAAATCGAGAAGCGTAATGCCTGCGTTGTCGAGGTGCAGCTGCCGAAGAAACAACGGCTGGTGAGAGTGATTGAAAAAGGGCTTGTACGGGATGCTTGATATATTCACAGCCTGTGAATAAAAATAAAAACTCAAGCGCCATCGGGGCTGGCAATGAGGTCAAGTGATCTAAATAACATTTTGAAATGAAATTTACTTCATTAAATTCAGTATTTTAAGAAGATATTATTCACCCTGCTAATTTTCTTCTGGTCTGTAACTGAGTAGGGCTTCTGTGGATAACTCTGTTCACAAGAGTATTTCAGATGCAATAGAAAATGTCCCCAACGAAGCATTCCGCTGTGGATAATCTGGAGATGATAAGAATTTGGAGCGGGAAACGAGACTCGAACTCGCGACCCCGACCTTGGCAAGGTCGTGCTCTACCAACTGAGCTATTCCCGCTTGGGTGGTCCGTGCTGTGGAAGCACTTTCAAATTTTGGAGCGGGAAACGAGACTCGAACTCGCGACCCCGACCTTGGCAAGGTCGTGCTCTACCAACTGAGCTATTCCCGCTTGGGTGGTCTGTGCTTTAGAAGCACCTTCAAATTTTGGAGCGGGAAACGAGACTCGAACTCGCGACCCCGACCTTGGCAAGGTCGTGCTCTACCAACTGAGCTATTCCCGCAAATTTGCACTGCTTTTGTTGCTGTCGTAACGTGTATTTCTCTGTCGTTACGGGAGGCGCATTATACGAGAAATCCGTTTAGCTGCAACCCCCCTAAAAGCGTTTTTTGTGAAATTCAGTTCAAGTGATGGAATATTCATCGCTTTGCACGTTTTTACACCATTCATGCGTTCTGTAGGCCGGGTAACGCGCAACGCCCCCGGCAACCGCCTGAATTACAGCTTAATAAAGTTCTCGCGATAATACGCCAGTTCGGCCACGGACTCACGGATATCGTCCATGGCCTGATGCGTTCCCTGCTTTTTAAAGCCATCCAGGATTTCCGGTTTCCAGCGACGCGCCAGCTCTTTCAGGGTGCTCACATCCAGATAGCGGTAATGGAAGTAAGATTCCAGCTCCGGCATGTACTTAAACAGAAAACGGCGATCCTGACCGATGCTGTTACCGCAGATAGGTGATTTGCCCGCCGGAACCCACTGTTTCAGAAACTCAAGCGTTGCCAGCTCCGCCTCGCGATCGCCCATGGTGCTAGCCTTAACGCGCTCCACCAGCCCGCTCCCCGTGTGGGTGCGCACGTTCCACTCATCCATTAACGCAAGCTGGTCGTCGGACTGATGAACCGCGATAGTCGGCCCTTCCGCCAGAATATTCAGGTTGGCATCGGTCACCAGGGTTGCAATCTCAATAATGCGATCGCGCTCGGGATCCAGCCCGGTCATTTCAAGATCGATCCAAATCAGGTTGTTTTCATCCGCGCTCATGTTATTTTCCACCCTTCTCGCATAACCGGCTGTAGCAGGTTAACTAGTATTAATTAGAGTGTATCATAGAGGTTTTGCCCCTTACGGGCGACCAGGAGCCAGCGCGATTGAGTAAAAATAAACTCTCCAAAGGGCAGCAGCGCCGTGTGAATGCCAATCACCAGCGCCGTCTTAAAACCACTTCGGAGAAGGTCGATTACGACGACAACCTGTTTGGCGAACCGATGGAAGGCATCGTCATCAGCCGTTTCGGTATGCACGCCGACGTGGAATCCGCCAACGGTGAGATTCACCGCTGCAACATCCGCCGGACGATTCGTTCTCTGGTGACCGGCGATCGCGTGGTCTGGCGCCCGGGTAAAGAAGCGGCGGAAGGCGTCACGGTAAAAGGCATCGTTGAGGCGGTCCACGCGCGTACGTCGGTACTGACCCGTCCCGATTTCTACGACGGGGTTAAACCTATCGCAGCTAACATTAACCAGATCGTTATCGTCTCGGCGATTTTGCCCGAACTTTCGCTCAATATTATCGACCGATACCTTGTCGCCTGTGAAACGCTGCAGGTTGAACCGATCATCGTACTCAACAAAATCGATCTGCTCGATGAAGACGGTATGAACTTCGTCAACGAGCAGATGGATATCTACCGTAACATCGGGTATCGCGTTCTGATGGTTTCCAGCTATACCAAAGATGGTCTGAAACCGCTTGAAGAGGCGCTTACCGATCGCATCAGCATCTTTGCGGGACAGTCCGGTGTGGGCAAATCAAGCCTGCTGAACAACCTTCTCGGCCTCCAGCAAGAGATCGTGACCAACGATGTGTCTGATGTTTCTGGCCTGGGCCAGCACACCACAACCGCGTCACGCCTGTATCACTTCCCGCACGGCGGCGATGTCATTGACTCCCCGGGCGTGCGTGAATTCGGTTTGTGGCACCTTGAGCCGGAACAAATCTTCAACGGATTTGTCGAATTCCATGATTATTTAGGCGCTTGCAAATACCGCGACTGTAAACATGACAATGACCCGGGCTGCGCTATCCGTGAAGCAGTCGAGAAAGGCGAAATAGCGGAGACCCGCTTTGAAAACTACCACCGCATTCTCGAGAGCATGGATCAGGTAAAAACGCGTAAAAACTTTTCTGATTCTGATAACTGACAACTAAGCTAAGCATCGCTAAAATCGTCCCCTTTTTTCAGGTTCCGGCGCTTTGCGGCCGGATCAGGAACGACAAAACAATGGCCTGGAGGCTACCTTGTTAAACTCATTTAAACTTTCGCTTCAATACATTCTGCCGAAACTGTGGCTCACTCGCCTGGCGGGCTGGGGCGCGAGCAAACGAGCGGGCTGGCTGACCAAACTGGTCATCGACCTTTTCGTAAAATACTACAAGGTCGACATGAAAGAGGCGCAGAAGCCGGATACCGCCAGCTACCGCACCTTCAACGAGTTTTTCGTCCGCCCACTGCGCGACGACGTGCGCCCGCTGAATACGGACCCTAATGTGCTGGTGATGCCTGCAGATGGCGTGATTAGCCAACTGGGTCACATCGAAGACGACAAAATTCTGCAGGCGAAAGGCCATAACTACAGCCTGGAAGCGTTGCTGGCAGGTAACTACCTGATGGCGGATCTGTTCCGTAACGGGACCTTCGCGACCACCTATCTCTCACCGCGCGACTATCACCGCGTGCACATGCCGTGCAACGGCATCCTGCGTGAAATGATCTACGTTCCGGGCGATCTGTTCTCCGTGAACCACCTCACGGCGCAGAACGTACCTAACCTGTTCGCCCGTAACGAACGCGTCATCTGCCTGTTTGATACTGAATTCGGCCCTATGGCGCAGATTCTGGTGGGCGCGACCATTGTCGGCAGCATTGAAACCGTCTGGGCTGGCACCATCACCCCACCACGTGAAGGCGTGATCAAGCGCTGGACCTGGCCTGCCGGTGAAGAAGAAGGCTCTGTCGCCCTGCTGAAAGGTCAGGAGATGGGTCGCTTCAAGCTGGGCTCAACCGTTATCAACCTGTTTGCACCGGGTAAAGTTAAGCTGGCCGAACAGCTTGAAAGCCTGTCGGTCACCAAACTGGGTCAGCCGCTGGCCGTCTCTACCGAAACCTTCGTAACGCCGGTGGCAGAACCTGCACCGTTGTCCCAAGAAGAGATCGACGCCGAGCACGACGCCAGCCCGCTGGTTGACGACAAAAAAGACGAAGGCTAATAACAGAAGGATCGCTGACGTGCGCCCGATTATCGTTCTACTGATGGCCTGGTGCCTCAGCATGGGGGCGTACGCAGCGACAGCCCCCGACGCAAAACAGATAACCCAGGAACTGGAGCAGGCAAAAGCGGCAAAACCCGCTCAGCCAGAGACCGTTGAGTCGCTCCAGTCCGCCCTGAACGCGCTTGCGGAGCGAAAAGGCTCCCTTGAGCGCGCGCAGCAATATCAGCAGGTTATCGACAACTTCCCGAAACTCTCGCAAACGCTGCGCTCGCAGCTCAGTAATCTGCGTGATGAACCGCGCGATATACCGGCGGACATGTCTTCTGATGCGCTGAATCAGGAGATCCTCCAGGTCAGCAGCCAGCTTCTGGAAAAGAGCCGTCTGTCTCAGCAGGAGCAGGAACGGGCGCGTGAAATTGCCGACTCGCTCAGCCAGCTTCCCCAGCAGCAAACCGATGCCCGCCGCCAGCTTAATGAAGTTGAGCGTCGCGTTGGCACGCAAAGCGGCAACACGCCGCAAGCGCAGGCGCAGAATCTGGGACTGCAGGCCGAATCTGCTCGCCTCAAAGCCCTTGTCGATGAACTGGAGCTGGCGCAGCTCTCCGCCAATAACCGCCAGGAGCTGTCGCGGATGCGCTCTGAGCTGGCGCAGAAGCAGAGCGAACAGCTGGATGCATATCTGCAGGCCCTGCGTAATCAGCTTAACAGCCAGCGGCAGCGCGAAGCCGAGCGTGCGCTTGAAAGCACCGAACTGCTGGCGGAAAACAGCGCGAACCTGCCCAGCGGCATCGTTGAGCAGTTTAAGGTCAACCGCGAGCTCTCTGCGGCGCTGAACCAACAGGCGCAGCGTATGGATCTGGTGGCCTCGCAACAGCGTCAGGCTACCAATCAAACCCTGCAGGTCCGCCAGGCGCTTAACACGTTGCGTGAGCAGTCCCAGTGGCTAGGGTCATCAAACCTGCTGGGTGAAGCGTTACGCGCGCAGGTCTCACGCCTGCCGGAAATGCCCAAACCGCAGCAGCTGGATACCGAAATGGCTCAGCTGCGCGTGCAGCGACTGCACTTTGAGGATCTGCTCAACAAACAGCCGCAAATCCGCCAGATCCGTCAGGCTGACGGACAGCCGCTGACCAGCGAGCAGAACCGCATTCTGGAAGCCCAGTTGCGTACCCAGCGTGAACTGCTGAACTCCCTGCTCCAGGGCGGGGATACGCTGATTCTGGAACTGACCAAGCTCAAGGTCTCTAATAGCCAACTGGAAGATGCGCTGAAAGAGGTGAATGAGGCAACGCACCGTTATCTCTTCTGGACCTCCGACGTGCGGCCGATGACCTTCTCGTGGCCGATTGAGATTGTCCAGGATCTGCGCCGCCTTATTTCGCTGGATACCTTCAGCCAGCTGGGCCAGGCCAGCGTGATGATGCTCACCAGTAAAGAGACCATTTTCCCGCTGCTGGCCGCGCTGATTCTGGTGGGCTTCAGCATTTACTCGCGCCGGTATTTCACCCGATTCCTGGAACGCTCCAGCGCCCGGGTGGGGAAAGTTACGCAGGATCACTTCTGGCTGACGTTACGCACCGTCTTCTGGTCGATTCTCGTCGCCTCACCGCTACCGGTCCTGTGGATGACGCTTGGATATGGCCTGCGGGAAGCCTGGCCCTACCCGCTCGCGGTGGCCATTGGCGATGGCGTCACTGCCACGGTGCCACTGCTGTGGGTGGTAATGATTTGCGCCACGTTCGCGCGGCCCAACGGTTTGTTCATCGCTCACTTCGGCTGGCCGCGTAATCGCGTTGCACGCGCCATGCGTTACTACCTGATGAGCATCGGACTGATTGTGCCGCTGATTATGGCGCTGATCATGTTCGATAAACTCAACGACCGGGAATTCTCAGGGTCGCTGGGCCGCCTCTGCTTTATGCTGATATGCGGGGCGCTGGCAATTGTCACGCTCAGCCTGAAACGCGCCGGTATTCCGCTCTATCTGGATAAATCCGGTAACGGCGACAACATGTTCAACCGGCTGCTCTGGAACCTGCTGCTGAGCGCACCGCTGATTGCCATGCTGGCAGCGACGGTGGGTTACCTGGCGACCGCCAAGGCGCTGCTGGCGAGGCTTGAAACCTCGGTGGCGATTTGGTTCCTGCTTCTGGTGGTGTATCACGTGATACGCCGCTGGATGCTGATCCAGCGCCGCCGTCTGGCATTCGACCGTGCCAAGCACCGGCGGGCAGAGATCCTCGCCCAGCGTGCGCGTGGCGAGGAAGAGCCAAACCATGTCAACAGCACAGAAGGCACGACGGAAGCTGACGAAGTCGAGCTGGATCTGGATGCCATCAGTACCCAATCCCTGCGACTGGTACGCTCCATCCTGATGCTGATTGCCCTGCTGTCGGTGATCTTCCTGTGGTCGGAAATTCACTCCGCGTTTGGCTTCCTGGAAAACATCTCCCTGTGGGACGTAACGTCCACGGTACAAGGTGTGGAGAGCCTGGAGCCGATTACCTTAGGCGCGGTGTTGATTGCCATTCTGGTGTTGATCATCACCACCCAGCTGGTGCGTAACTTCCCGGCGCTGCTGGAGCTGGCCCTGCTGCAGCATCTCGATTTAACCCCGGGGACGGGATACGCAATTACCACCATCACCAAATATCTGATCATGCTATTTGGCGGGCTGGTCGGCTTCTCAATGATTGGCATTGAATGGTCGAAACTGCAGTGGCTGGTGGCGGCACTTGGTGTGGGGTTAGGGTTTGGCTTACAGGAGATCTTCGCCAACTTTATCTCTGGCCTGATTATTCTGTTCGAAAAACCGATTCGTATTGGCGATACGGTAACGATCCGCGACTTGACCGGCAGCATCACCAGGATCAACACGCGCGCCACCACGATCAGCGACTGGGACCGTAAAGAGATCATCGTGCCGAACAAGGCGTTTATTACCGAGCAGTTTATCAACTGGTCGCTGTCAGACTCCGTCACGCGTGTGGTGCTGACGGTACCTGCGCCGTCGGATGCCAATAGCGAAGAGGTCACTCAGATCCTCTACACCGCCGCGGAGCGCTGTTCATTTGTGATCGACAACCCGGCGCCGGAAGTGTTCCTGGTGGATTTACAACAGGGGATCCAGATTTTCGAACTGCGTATTTACGCCGCCGAAATGGGACACCGTATGCCACTGCGTCATGAGATCCACCAGCTGATTCTGGCAGGGTTCCGTGAGCACGGCATTGATATGCCGTTCCCACCGTTCCAGATGCGTCTGGAAAGCCTGGACGGGCGTAAAACGGGAAGAACGTTAACGTCAGCGGCGCGCACACGCCCGGCAGGAAGTCTGTAACCCTTCTCCCCTCCCTTCCGGGAGGGGAATGTTTAACCGCTACGCCACTTCCGTCAGCAACGCCACAGAACGTCGGCGGTAATTCTCATAAATCCCCATCGCCAGAAGTGAGAAGAAGACTGGGCCGCCCACCATCCACAGTGCGCTACTCCAGTCACTCGCCTCAATCACTGGCTGAATAACGGTAAAGATGTTGGCGAATGCCACTACCAGCACCACCACCGTGGTTGCCAGCAGCGTGGCGGCGCGCGTTTTGAAAATCACAAACGGACGCTCAAGATCCTGCTTCGCCTTAAAGAACGGGAAGGCCAGGCTCAGAAAGAGATAAGGCAGCGTCATCGACACGTTCGCCATCAGGGTCAGCTTGTTATAAAACGCTGACGCGGTATCCCCACCAAACGACACCAGCAAAATGAACACGCTGACCAGCAGGCACTGCATCCACATGGCGTTGGCGGGCATACCTGCGGTATTCAGTTGCGTCATGCGTGCAGGCCACAGCGCTTTTGGCGTGCCCTGAATTATCGCTTTCAACGGAGAGTAAATCAGCGTGAAAAACGCGCCGGTATAGGCAAGGAACATGGACAAGCCGGTGATGCGTGCAAACCAGACGCCCATCGTTGCCGCCGCTTCCGGTGTCAGATTCATCGCTTGTCCCAGCGTCATCCCCAGGCTTTTCATCAGCACATAGGTAATGTTGCCCAGGTTAGTGGTGTTGTTGCTGAGTACCTGCTGCCAGTTGGTGCTGACGCCCCAGAGGAAAATTGCCAGTGAATAACCAATGGAGATAACTATCGCGGCAAAAATAATGCCTTTCGCAAAGTTCTTTTCCGGGTTCTCGGTCTTGTCGACCAGACCGCCCACCGCCTCAATACCGCCGTACGCAAAAATGGCAAACACCACAAAGGAGAGCATAGCGAGCCCGGACTGATAGCTCGGGTTGGGCGAGGAAACGAAGTTCACCTCCTGAGCAAAGTGTCCGCCGTTCAGGCACAGAATGGCAATGCTGACCACCAGCAGCACCAGGTTCAGGCACATCACCGAGATCCCGCCCACGGCGGTAATGCGGGCAATTTTGTTGATGCCCTTAGACGCCACCAGCGTTACAACCACCATCCAGCAGACGGCCAGAATCCCGACCACCTGCGTGGAGCTCAGACCGGCCAAAGACCAGACCTGAGTGTGATCGCTGCCGAAAACAAACGTCGAAAACGGTACCCAGACCTTGGCCGCCGTACTGACCATCCAGACCACATACGAGGAGAACCACATAAACGTGCCGATAAACGCGTAGCGCGGGCCGATGCTGTTGTTCATCCAGGAATAGATTCCGCCCTCTTCTTTGCGGTAAGCCGCCCCCATTTCCGCCATCATCAGCGCAAACGGTATGAAGAAAAACAGGGCCGAGACGATGTAGAACGGCGTTGCGCTGTAGCCCATCAGATAGAAAGCCGACGGGCTGTTGGCAAAGCCAAAGACGGAGGTAAAAATCATCAGGATGAGCCCGGTGAGGGTCATCTTTTTAAGTGACTGAGACATAGCGCCATCCAAAGGAAGTTAAACTGCGCGGATGGTAGCAGAAGACCAGACTAATATTGTGGTTATTAGGGGCAAATTAAGAAAAAGACCTGCGTACAGAGAATGTGGCAGTTTTTAATGTTGTCGTGCGGAAATGGAAAGGTTAATTGACATCAGAGGTGAGCCGGGTAAGCGACAGCGCTACCCGGCAATACGGTGCGTTATGCGCGATCGACCGTAAACGCGATCACTTCGCCCAGCTGTTCTGCACCCAGCGCCAGCATCACCAGACGATCAACGCCCAGCGCCACGCCGGAGCAGTCCGGCAGGCCCGCTTTCAATGCTTCCAGCAGATGGGTATCAATGGGCTGCTGCGGCAGACCACGTGCCGCACGCTTGCGGTTATCCTGCTCAAAACGCTGCTGCTGTTCGCGTGCGTCGGTCAGTTCGTGGAAGCCGTTCGCCAACTCGATACCTTTGTAATAGACCTCAAAACGCTCCGCCACGCGGTGATCTTCGGTGCTGATCTGCGCCAGCGAAGCCTGGCTTGCCGGGAAGTGATATACAAACGTCGGCCGGTCTTTGCCAATTTGCGGTTCAACGCCAAAGGTGAAGAGCAGTTGCAGCAGCGTGTCGCGGTCTTCTTCGGTATCTGCCACGTTGCTCAGATCCAGTTTTGCCGCCACTTCGCGCAGCTGCGCTTTATCCGCTGAGAGCGGATCAATTTCCAGGTAACGCTGGAAAACCTGCTGATAAGAGAGCGTTTCCGCTTCTGAGCACTCCAGCACCTGCTGCAGCAGATCGTCCACCTCGTTCATCAGGCGGTACATATCATAATGCGGACGGTACCACTCCAGCATGGTGAATTCCGGATTGTGGTGACGCCCCATCTCTTCATTACGGAAACTGCGGCACAGCTGATAGACCGGGCCACACCCTGCCGCCAGCAGGCGTTTCATGTGGTATTCCGGACTGGTCATCAGATACAAATTCATGCCCTGTGAGTGGCCAGGACCAACAAAACGGGTTTCAAACGGGACCAGATGAATATCCGTTACCGTTGCCTGACTCATGCACGGGGTTTCCACCTCAAGGACGCCGCGGTCGGCAAAGAAGCGGCGGATCTCCGCCATAATTGCAGCGCGTTTTAGCAGGTTGGGGATGGATGCGCTCGGCTGCCAGGTGGCCGTTTCGCTCATGAGTTTTTCTCCGATTTCAGACAAGGGCACGAAGTCTACTCGTTACCAGGGACGGAGACAAATTTTGCGCAGTAAAAAAGCGCATTTCATTTAGGTGAACAATTGCGCGACGAAATTCATTACTCACCGCGATAAATCGCCGCACAGAACAGCAAAAAAATCGAACACGTCAAATTTCCCTGACATCCACGCGGTTATACTGCTTTACCCATAAAGGAGCAGTGGAAACGCTTTCGCAATCGTCCTTTTGGACGGGTGAACTACCTTTAGTTTATCGCGTTGCGAAATAACAAAAATCTGGAGGAATGTCGTGCAAACTTTTCAAGCCGATCTTGCCGTTATAGGCGCTGGCGGGGCTGGATTACGTGCTGCGATTGCTGCAGCACAAGCTAATCCCAACGCTAAAATCGCATTGATTTCAAAAGTCTATCCGATGCGCAGCCATACGGTTGCCGCAGAAGGAGGATCCGCCGCCGTTGCGCAGGATCATGACAGCTTCGAATACCATTTCCACGACACGGTTGCAGGGGGCGACTGGCTTTGCGAGCAGGATGTCGTTGACTACTTTGTACACCATTGTCCTACGGAGATGACCCAGCTTGAACAGTGGGGATGTCCGTGGAGCCGTCGTCCGGACGGCAGCGTCAACGTTCGCCGCTTCGGCGGGATGAAGATCGAACGTACCTGGTTCGCCGCCGATAAAACCGGCTTCCACATGTTGCACACCCTGTTCCAGACCTCCCTTCAGTTCCCACAGATTCAGCGCTTTGACGAACATTTCGTCCTCGACATTCTGGTTGATGACGGTCAGGCGCGCGGTCTGGTGGCGATGAACATGATGGAAGGCAGCCTCGTCCAGATCCGCGCCAACGCGGTGGTCATGGCTACCGGCGGTGCTGGGCGTGTTTACCGCTACAACACCAACGGCGGTATCGTCACCGGTGACGGCATGGGCATGGCGCTCAGCCACGGCGTGCCGCTGCGGGATATGGAGTTCGTGCAGTATCACCCTACTGGCCTGCCGGGCTCCGGCATTCTGATGACGGAAGGCTGCCGTGGTGAAGGCGGGATCCTGGTCAATAAAAATGGCTATCGCTATCTGCAGGATTATGGCATGGGCCCGGAAACCCCGCTCGGCGAGCCGAAAAACAAATACATGGAACTGGGCCCGCGCGACAAAGTATCTCAGGCCTTCTGGCACGAGTGGCGCAAAGGCAACACCATCTCCACGCCACGCGGCGATGTGGTCTACCTCGACCTGCGTCATCTTGGCGAGAAGAAACTGCTGGAACGTCTGCCGTTCATTTGCGAACTGGCAAAAGCCTACGTTGGCGTCGATCCGGTGAAAGAGCCGATTCCGGTACGTCCAACGGCCCACTACACCATGGGCGGTATCGAAACCGATCAGCAGTGCGAAACCCGCATTAAAGGGCTATTTGCCGTGGGCGAGTGCTCTTCTGTCGGCCTGCACGGTGCCAACCGTCTGGGGTCAAACTCACTGGCGGAGCTGGTGGTCTTTGGCCGCATGGCGGGCGAACGCGCGATGGAGCGTGCTGCCACCGCGGGCGAGGCGAACAGCGCGGCGCTGGATGCCCAGGTCGTTGACGTCGAAAAACGACTGAAAAACCTGGTGAACCAGGAAGGAAATGAAAACTGGTCGAAAATCCGCGACGAGATGGGCCTGTCGATGGAAGAAGGCTGCGGTATCTACCGTACCCCTGAGCTGATGCAAAAAACCGTGGATAAGCTGGCTGAGCTGCAGGAGCGCTTCAAGCGCGTGCGCATTACCGATACCTCCAGCGTGTTCAACACAGACCTGCTCTATACCATCGAGCTGGGTCACGGCCTGAACGTGGCGGAATGTATGGCGCACTCTGCGCTGGCACGTAAAGAGTCACGCGGCGCGCATCAGCGTCTTGATGAAGGCTGCACCGAACGTGATGACGTCAATTTCCTGAAACACACTCTCGCCTGGCGCGATGCGGATGGCACCACCCGTCTGGACTACAGCGACGTGAAAATCACGACGTTGCCACCGGCTAAACGCGTGTATGGCGCAGAAGCAGAAGCCGCCGAGAAGAAGGAGAAGGCGAATGGCTGAGATGCAGAAACTGAAAATCGAAGTGGTGCGCTACAATCCGGAAGTGGACACTGCACCGCACAGCGCATTCTATGAAGTCCCTTATGACGAGCAAACCTCTCTGCTGGATGCGCTCGGCTATATCAAAGATAACCTTGCGCCGGACCTGAGCTACCGCTGGTCGTGCCGTATGGCAATCTGCGGCTCCTGCGGCATGATGGTCAACAAGGTGCCGAAACTGGCCTGTAAAACTTTCCTGCGTGAATACACCAAAGGCATCAAAGTAGAAGCGTTGGGTAACTTCCCGATTGAACGCGATCTGGTGGTCGATATGACTCACTTTATCGAAAGTCTGGAAGCGATTAAGCCGTACATCATCGGCAATCCACGTACGCCGGATCAGGGGACGAACACCCAGACGCCAGCTCAGATGGCGAAATACCATCAGTTCTCCGGCTGCATCAACTGTGGTCTGTGCTACGCCGCGTGTCCACAGTTTGGCCTGAATCCAGAGTTTATTGGCCCGGCGGCCATTACCCTGGCGCACCGCTATAACGAGGACAGCCGCGACCACGGTAAAAAAGAACGTATGGCGCAGCTTAACAGCCAGAACGGCGTCTGGAGCTGTACTTTTGTGGGCTACTGCTCCGAAGTCTGTCCGAAGCACGTCGACCCGGCCGCCGCTATTCAGCAGGGTAAAGTGGAAAGCTCGAAAGACTTTCTTATCGCCACCCTGAAACCACGCTAAGGAGTGCATAATGACGACTAAACGCAAAGCCTACGTGCGGCCAATGCCGTCCACCTGGTGGAAGAAACTGCCGTTTTATCGCTTCTATATGCTGCGTGAAGGCACCGCGGTGCCGGCGGTCTGGTTCAGCCTGGAGCTGATGTACGGCGTTTATGCCCTCAAACATGGCCCTGAAACCTGGGCCAGCTTTGTCGGCTTCCTGCAAAACCCCATCATCGTGATCCTGAACCTGATTGTGCTCGCGGCAGCGCTGCTTCATACCAAAACCTGGTTTGAACTGGCGCCAAAAGCGGCGAACATCATCATTAAAGACGAGAAAATGGGGCCAGAGCCTGTCATTAAAGGGCTATGGGGAGTGACGATCCTCGTCACTGTGGTCATTCTGTTTGTCGCACTGTTCTGGTAAGGAGACTACTGTGATTAATCCAAATCCAAAACGTTCTGACGAGCCGGTCTTCTGGGGACTGTTTGGCGCAGGGGGGATGTGGAGCGCCATCATCGCGCCGGTCATCATCCTGCTGGTCGGTATTATGCTGCCACTGGGGCTGTTTCCGGGCGATGCGCTGGGTTACGAGCGAGTACTGGCCTTTGCCAGCAGCTTTATTGGCCGTGTGTTCATCTTCCTTATGATCGTCCTGCCGCTGTGGTGTGGCCTGCACCGTATTCACCATGCGATGCATGACCTGAAAATCCATGTCCCGAGCGGGAAATGGGTGTTCTACGGCCTGGCAACCATCCTGACGGTGGTTACGCTGATTGCCGTGGTTACTATCTGATACATCAGGCCCGCCCCCCGGCGGGCCTGTCATTTCTGCATTTTCCCCACCAGCCACTGTGCAAACTCACGCATTGCAGGGGTTTCTGTCCGTGACTGCAATCGGGTTAACCAGTAACTGCCCAGCTCAATCTGTGTCGCAAACGGCTGAATGATACGTTCGCTGTTCAGCAGATGAGTGAACATACTCACAGGCGCGATAGCAATTCCCACGCCGGCCTGCGCGGCTTCCAGCATGGTAACGGATGAATCAAACACCATCACCCGATGCGTTGGTGACGGCGGGAGTTCGCCCGCGGCCTGCATCCACGCCGACCATTCGTCGCGTCGGTAAGAGCGCAGCAGCGTAAACTTCAGCATGTCCGCCGGTGCTTGTAGCCCGACGGCAATTTCAGGCGTGCACAGCGGAGCCAGCGGCGCAGAACACAGAAACGTCGCTTCAGTGCCATGCCACGCCCCTCCACCGTAGCGGATCGTGTAATCCAGCCCTTCGGCGGCCGGATCGACGCGGTTATTATGGGTCGAAAGATGCAGATCGATATGCGGATAGCGGCGACGGAAATCATCCAGCTGCGCGAATAACACCCCGGTCGCAAAAGTCCCCACCACACCAATTTTAAGCTTCTCCAGAGCGCGATGACTGGCAAAGCGATCCAGCATGCCGGCGATACGATCAAACGAATCGTTCAGCACCGGCAGCAGATTCTCGCCCTCTGTCGTCAGCATCAATCCGCGCGAAACCCGGACAAACAGCTGACAGTTCAGATGTTGTTCCAGCGTCTTAACGTGCTGACTGATGGCTGAATGGGTGACATTCAGCTCAATGGCAGCATTAGTAAAACTGAGGTGCCTTGCAGCGGCTTCGAAGGCACGAAGCGAATTAAGGGGTAAATAGCTGCGTGTCATCGACCCATCCGTTAGAAAAATTAACAGCTAATGCTAAATTTAACCGTTTGTCAGCCACAGTCAAATCCAACAGACTGGGTATGTCTGACGGGCCCGGACACTCCCTTGACTCGCTATTACGGAAGATAACTGATGATGAAAAAATCCCTGTGCTGCGCCCTGCTGCTCAGCACCTCCTGCGCTGCATTAGCCGCACCTCTGTCAGAAACACAGCTGGCGAAGGTCGTGGAACGTACCGTTACGCCCCTGATGAAAGCGCAGTCTATTCCGGGTATGGCGGTCGCCGTGATCTATCAGGGCCAGCCGCACTACTTCACCTTCGGCAAGGCCGATGTCGCCGCGAACACACCCGTCACTGCACAAACGCTGTTTGAGCTGGGCTCAATCAGCAAAACCTTCACCGGCGTTCTGGGTGGCGATGCTATTGCTCGCGGTGAAATTTCGCTGGGCGATCCGGTGACCAAATACTGGCCTGAACTGACCGGCAAACAGTGGCAGGGCGTTCGCATGCTGGACCTGGCAACCTATACTGCCGGTGGCCTGCCGTTACAGGTGCCCGATGAGGTTACCGATAATGCCTCGCTGCTGCGTTTTTACCAGTCCTGGCAACCACAGTGGGCGCCAGGCACCACGCGTCTTTATGCGAATGCCAGCATCGGTCTGTTTGGGGCTCTGGCAGTGAAACCTTCTGGCATGCGCTTTGAGCAGGCGATGACGGAGCGGGTCCTGAAGCCGCTTAACCTGAACCATACGTGGATTAACGTTCCGAAGGCAGAAGAACAGCATTACGCCTGGGGTTATCGTGACGGTAAAGCGGTTCACGTTTCGCCGGGCATGCTCGATGCCGAAGCATATGGCGTGAAAACCAACGTGAAGGATATGGCGAGCTGGGTGGTGGCTAACATGGCCCCCGATGGGGTACAGGATGCCTCACTGAAGCAGGGCATGGTGCTTGCACAGTCTCGCTACTGGCGCACAGGCTCGATGTACCAGGGCCTGGGCTGGGAGATGCTCAACTGGCCGGTAGAAGCCAAAACCGTGGTGGAGGGCAGCGACAACAAGGTAGCGCTTGCACCGTTGCCCGTGGCAGAAGTGAACCCTCCGGCTCCACCGGTAAAAGCGTCATGGGTACATAAAACAGGCTCGACGGGCGGATTTGGCAGCTACGTGGCATTTATCCCTGAGAAGGAACTCGGCATCGTTATGCTGGCGAACAAGAGCTACCCGAACCCGGCACGCGTGGAAGCGGCATACCGTATTCTGAGCGCTCTGCAGTAAAATCTTGCCGGGTGATGCTGATGCTCACCCGGCCTGCAAAATTCCCGCATTTTCCTTGCTGTCATCTACACTTAACAAAAAACAGTAAGGAAACTCCTATGCGCATTTTGCCTGTTATCGCCGCAGTGACAGCCGCGTTTTTAGTGGTTGCCTGCAGCTCCCCTACTCCCCCTCCCGGCGTCACCGTTGTCAGCAATTTCGACGCACAACGTTTTCTTGGAACATGGTATGAAATCGCGCGCCTTGACCACCGTTTTGAACGGGGTTTAGAGAAGGTCACGGCAAATTACAGCCCGATGGATGACGGCGGTATTCAGGTTATCAACCGGGGCTATAATCCGGACCGGGAAATGTGGCAGCAGTCGATTGGACAAGCGTACTTTACCGGCGACCCGCGACGGGCCGCGCTCAAAGTCTCCTTCTTCGGCCCGTTCTATGGCGGATATAACGTGATCGCGCTCGACAGAGAGTACCGTCACGCACTGGTCTGCGGGCCGGATCGCAACTATCTGTGGATCCTCTCTCGCACCCCAACCCTTTCACCTGAGATGAAACAGCAGATGCTGGACGTCGCGACCCGGCAAGGGTTTGATGTGTCGAAACTCATCTGGGTAGAACAACCCCATTAATGGGTGCTGAGCTTCAACCCAATAATACCGGCCACAATCAGGGCGAGGCTGGCGATACGCGCCAGACTCGCTGACTCACCCAACAGCAGGATCCCCGTGATGGCCGCCCCCACGGCGCCAATTCCCGTCCAGACGGCATACGCTGTCCCCACCGGTAAAGAACGCATCGCCCACGAGAGCAAAACGATACTCACAATCATCGCGGTAAGGGTAATGACGCTGGGTGTCAGGCGGGTAAAACCGTGGGTGTACTTCAGACCTATCGCCCATACCACTTCGAGCAGGCCAGCAATAACAAGAATGATCCAGGACATTTCAGGCTCCTTAACTTAAATGCAAGTTGGGGCCGTCCCCGATGAAGGAAGCGCATACGGGTCGTCCCGCAAGGCAAAGATTACGCCTCATATTTTGGTTAGCGTGCGATTTTTTTTCAATCCTTTTGTGCTGAACATGTTAAGGCAAGAAATAGCCGCAGTATGCCGCGCAGTTCAGGCATTTATCACTCATCCGACTTCTCTATGATGATGTGCTTTCTGATGGCAGGAAGCCAAACCACTAGCCGACTGCGAATATAATATGTTCAAAATTCTTTTGATTGACCGTTGTCACTTCACCCGCACCGGGTTTGAAGCATGGCTCAATCATTCCGGTTTATTTCCGGAAAACGTCGTTGTGACCGGCCTGAATAATCTTTTCCTCGCCAGAGAGCACATTCTGCAATGGAAACCGACGCTGGTCATTGCTGACCTGCATGGGTTCAGACAGGATGTACATCCCTTTCAGTCCCTCTCATCTTTGCTGAACGCCAGCGAAAGAGTGCCCTTTATTTTGCTGCAATCGGGTGAGGATAGTGAAATGACCGCCTGGCTGAAGCAATTCCCGGTCTGGTCATCGCTGTTGAAAAATGCCCGTCTTGAACAACTGGGGACAGTTATCCACGACGCACTCATTTCGCACGCGAACAGTGAAAAGCCAAAGGTAACCGCGCCTTTGCTGACGCGCCAGGAAGAGAAAGTGCTGACGTTGTGGATGGAGGGTGCCAGCAATCAAAAAATTGCGGCTCACCTGAGTATTAACGGTAAAACGGTCTATACCTATAAACGGAATATCCGCATGAAATTGCATATGGATACGCGTTATTCACCGTTTTTATCCCTGCAGGAATCAGAAAGCTGACGGTACGAAACCCGTCTGGTTCCGTACCGTTTATTCAATTACTGCTGTGCTTTACTTGCCGCACCAGAGATTGCACTACCACCTTCAGAAATATCCTGACCAACGCCACGCGTGGTATTACAGGCTGTTAATACTGAAGAAAGTACCAGGACTGAAAAGATCGCTGCAATTGTCTTCTTAACCATAATATCGTCCTTTTATAGCCAAAGTTGTTTTGTGTATAGCAATTTAAGAATAGACAATATCCCGTCGTTTGACGGAAAAGGACGCATTTTTAGGAAAATTAGACGGGGTTAGCTGGCCGCGTGAGAAATGATATGGCCGAGATCCTGGATATCTTCCCCCATTCCACGCGTGGTGTTACAGCCGGAAAGCAACGCGCTGGACAGCGCTAACAGAAGCAGAATTTTAACGGTACGGTTCATCATCCCTGCCTGCAAAAAACAGGCGCAGCGGGCGCTGCGCCTTCAGTCTTGACGTAAATTACTTCACGCGAGATACGTATTCGCCGGAGCGGGTATCTACTTTGATCACTTCACCAGTCTGTACGAACAGTGGAACTTTAACCACTGCACCGGTGGACAGGGTAGCTGGCTTGCCGCCAGTACCTGCGGTATCACCTTTCAGACCTGGGTCGGTTTCAACGATTTCCAGCTCTACGAAGTTTGGTGGAGTAACAGCGATAGGCTGGCCGTTCCACAGGGTCACGATGCACTCAGCCTGGTCCAGCAGCCATTTTTCGCTATCGCCAATAGCTTTAGCATCCGCAGACAGCTGCTCGAACGTTTCGTTGTTCATGAAGTGCCAGAACTCACCGTCGTTGTACAGGTAAGTCAGGTTCATATCGACAACATCAGCGCCTTCAGCGGAGTCAGTAGACTTGAAGGTTTTCTCAACACGGGTACCGGTCAGCAGGCGACGCAGCTTAACGCGCGCGAATGCCTGGCCTTTACCTGGTTTAACGAATTCGCTGGCTTCAACCGCGTACGGTTCGCCGTCCATCATGATTTTAAGACCAGCACGAAAATCGTTGCTATAGTACGTTGCCATAAGGCCCTCTAAATTTGTTAACTGGTAGCTAAGCCACAAAATGGCGCATATTGTAACCCTAAACACCCCGTCCAGAGAAGATTGGTTATCGCAACTTGCCGATGTAATCACCAGTCCTGATGAATTGCTGCGTCTGTTAGACCTCGATCAGCACCCAGAGTTGCTTGCAGGCCGCGAGGCTAAGCGACTTTTTGCCCTGCGTGTTCCCCGCGCGTTTGTTGCCCGTATGGAGAAAGGAAACCCTGACGATCCATTATTAAAACAAACGCTTACTGCGCAGGAAGAGTTTATATCGGCGCCAGGATACAGCACCGATCCTCTGGAAGAGCAGAACAGTGTGGTACCGGGTTTACTGCACAAATATCTCAACCGTGCTCTTCTGCTGGTGAAAGGCGGCTGCGCGGTAAACTGCCGTTATTGTTTCCGTCGCCACTTCCCGTATGCCGAAAATCAGGGTAATAAACGCAACTGGCAGGTCGCCCTGGACTATATTGCCGCCCATCCGGAACTGGATGAGATCATTTTTTCAGGTGGCGATCCGCTGATGGCAAAAGATCATGAACTGGACTGGCTGTTGACCCAGCTTGAAGCCATTCCACACATCAAGCGTTTGCGCATCCACAGCCGTTTACCGATTGTTATTCCGGCACGCATCACGGACGGTCTGGTATCTCGCCTTGAGCAGTCTCGTTTACAGGTTCTGCTGGTGAACCATATCAACCATGCGAATGAAATCGATGAGGCATTCCGTGCGGCGATGGCGCGTCTGCGTAAAGCGGGTGTGACGCTGTTGAACCAGAGCGTGTTGCTGCGCGGTGTGAATGATAATGCCCGGATTCTGGCGGAGCTCAGTAATGCGTTATTCGATGCGGGCGTGATGCCCTACTACCTGCACGTACTGGATCGTGTGCAAGGCGCGGCGCATTTCATGGTCACGGATGATGAGGCCCGGCAGATTATGCGCGAACTGTTAACGCTGGTTTCAGGCTATATGGTGCCGAAGCTGGCGCGAGAGATTGGCGGTGAGCCGAGTAAGACGCCGCTGGATTTGCAACTGCGGCAACAATAACGGCAGGTGGCGCTACGCTTATCCGCCCGGTGGGGTTGGGCGCAGCGCCATCAGCAATGTAGATCAGTTAGGGCACTTATAGACCTGGCCATTCATCTGGCTGGCCGTTGGCACGAAGCTGGACAACATCCCTTGCGACGGGCTGCTCACACCGTAAATCACGTTGCCACCCATCTCTGCAGCCTGGTTACGCAGCGCGTTAGCGGCACCGCGCATAGATCCACCTTCTTCACCGTGCTGACCCGACATCCAGTTGCTTTGCTCACCGGTTGCCGTGCCTAAAAACTGGCACTCGTTACCCGGCTTATCTTCAACAAAGCGAACGCCCTGACCTGCAGCAGACAGCTCATTGCTGGAGCTACAACCCGCCAGCAGCAATGCTGCTCCTACGATCCCTGCACAGACTTTTACGCGCATGTTATTCCTCGTTTTCAATAAGCTGGACAGCAGATGTTGTCCGTGTGTAAACCTTATACTAAAAAGATGACCAAAAGAAAAACCCCCGAGCATTTCTGCCCGGGGGTTTTTCTCATTCTAAGCGGTAAAGCGCACGATTACATCATGCCGCCCATACCACCCATGCCGCCCATACCCGCAGCACCTAAATCAGGTGCGTCGCCTTTAGGCATGTCGGTCACCATGCACTCGGTAGTGATCATCAGACCCGCTACAGAGGCCGCGTACTGCAGTGCAGAACGGGTCACTTTGGTTGGATCCAGGATACCGAAGTCGATCATGTTGCCGTATTCTTCAGTTGCAGCGTTGTAACCGTAGTTACCTTCGCCCGCTTTCACCATGTTCGCAACCACGGATGGCTCTTCACCGGCGTTGGAAACGATCTGACGCAGTGGTGCTTCCATTGCGCGCAGCGCAACTTTGATACCCACGTTCTGATCTTCGTTCTGAGCAGTCAGGCCAGCCAGTTTAGCGGCAACACGCACCAGCGCGACACCACCACCAGCTACCACGCCTTCTTCTACTGCTGCACGGGTCGCGTGCAGAGCATCGTCAACGCGTGCTTTCTTCTCTTTCATTTCAACTTCAGTTGCCGCGCCCACTTTGATTACTGCCACGCCGCCTGCCAGTTTCGCTACGCGCTCCTGCAGTTTTTCACGGTCGTAATCAGAGGTTGCTTCTTCAATCTGCTTACGGATCTGAGCAACACGGCCCTGAATAGCCGCTTCTTCACCCACGCCATCGATGATGGTGGTGGTGTCTTTGTTGATCACAACGCGTTTAGCCTGGCCCAGGTCTTCCAGGGTCGCTTTTTCCAGCTCCATACCGATCTCTTCAGAGATTACGGTACCGCCAGTCAGGGTAGCGATATCCTGCAGCATCGCTTTACGGCGGTCGCCGAAGCCAGGTGCTTTAACCGCAGCCACTTTCACGATGCCACGCATGGTGTTAACCACCAGGGTCGCCAGTGCTTCACCTTCAACGTCTTCAGCAATGATAACCAGCGGCTTGCCTGCTTTCGCAACGGCTTCCAGCACTGGCAGCATTTCACGGATGTTGGAGATTTTCTTGTCAGCCAGCAGGATGAATGGGCTTTCCAGCTCAACAGCGCCCGTTTCTGGCTTGTTGATGAAGTATGGGGACAGGTAACCGCGGTCGAACTGCATACCTTCAACCACGTCCAGTTCGTCTTCCAGACCGGTACCGTCTTCAACGGTGATCACGCCTTCTTTACCGACTTTGTCCATCGCTTCCGCGATCAGTTTACCTACGGTTTCGTCGGAGTTAGCGGAGATAGTACCAACCTGAGCAATCGCTTTAGAGTCGGAGCATGGAACGGACAGCGCTTTCAGTTCTTCAACCGCCGCAGTAACCGCTTTGTCGATACCGCGCTTCAGATCCATTGGGTTCATACCCGCAGCAACGGCTTTCAGACCTTCGGTGATGATAGCCTGTGCCAGTACGGTTGCGGTGGTGGTACCGTCGCCTGCAGCGTCGTTCGCTTTAGAGGCAACTTCTTTCACCATCTGCGCGCCCATGTTTTCGAACTTGTCTTCCAGCTCGATTTCACGTGCTACAGAAACACCGTCTTTAGTAATGGTTGGCGCGCCGAAGGATTTATCCAGCACTACGTTACGGCCTTTCGGGCCCAGGGTCACTTTAACTGCATCTGCCAGTACGTTTACGCCGCGGAGCATTTTTACACGAGCGTCGTTACCGAATTTTACGTCTTTAGCTGCCATGTTCTTATTTCCTCAAATTCTCGTGCGTAAAATTACGCTTCAACAATTGCCAGAATGTCGCTTTCGGACATGATCAACACTTCTTCATTGTCGATCTTCTCGGATTTCACGCCGTAGCCATCGTTGAAAATTACGATGTCACCAACTTTAACGTCCAGTGGCTGCACAGTTCCGTTTTCCAGAATGCGGCCCTTACCGACAGCGATGATTTCGCCACGCGTTGATTTTGCTGCTGCAGAACCAGTCAGAACGATGCCGCCAGCAGACTTGGTTTCAACTTCTTTACGTTTGACGATCACACGATCATGTAACGGACGAATACTCATTGATAGCTCTCCTTTGAGAAAGTCATTATCAGTTATGGATGACGCCGGTCCGCACGCGGTTTTCCGACTAGTGCCCTGAGAGATGGGGATAGCTTTTTCCCCCTTCAAGGGGCAGACGAAAAAAAATTTGCGAAAGTGTTACCATCGCCTCTCTTTTGATCGTGGCAGGGCGATGTCAATGAGTGGACTAAAACAGGAGTTGGGACTGGCGCAGGGCGTGGGTCTGCTGTCGACCTCCTTGTTAGGTACGGGTGTGTTTGCGGTACCCGCGCTGGCAGCACTGGTGGCCGGCAATAATAGCTTGTGGGCGTGGCCAGTGCTGATTGTGCTGGTGTTTCCGGTCGCGGTCGTGTTTGCCATCCTCGGACGGCATTTCCCCAGCGCGGGCGGCGTAGCGCACTTTGTCGGTATGGCGTTTGGTCCGCGACTGGAGCGGGTCACCGGCTGGCTGTTTCTTTCTGTTATTCCCGTCGGTCTACCGGCAGCGTTGCATATCGCGACCGGTTTTGGCCAGGCGCTGTTTGGCTGGCATAACGAGCAACTGCTGCTGGCCGAGCTGGGTACGCTGGCCATCGTCTGGTGGGTCGGCTCACGGGGTGCCAGTTCAAGTGCCAACCTGCAAACCGTCGTTGCAATACTGATTGTGGCCCTCATTGTCGCCATCTGGTGGAAAGGGGATATTACGCTGAAGGAGATCCCCTTCCCCGCGGTAAGTGACGTCAACCATTCGCAGCTGTTCGCTGCGCTATCGGTGATGTTCTGGTGTTTTGTCGGGCTGGAGGCGTTCGCCCATCTGGCCTCTGAGTTTAAACAACCGGAACGGGATTTCCCGCGCGCCCTGATGATTGGCCTGCTGTTAGCAGGTACCGTTTACTGGGCCTGTACCGTGCTGGTACTGCATTTCAACGCGTTCGCCGCGGATAAAGCGGCCGCTGCCTCGCTGCCGGGCATGGTGGTGCAACTGTTTGGTCTGAAAGCGCTGTGGGTCGCCTGTGTTATTGGCTATCTGGCCTGTTTTGCCAGCCTCAATATCTACATCCAGAGCTTTGCGCGTCTGGTGTGGTCGCAGGCGCTTGATAAACCAGAGAGCCGCCTTGCGCGCCTGTCTAAACGTCAGCTGCCGTTGAATGCGCTTAATACCGTGCTGGGCTGCTGCGTCTTGAGTTCGCTATGTATTTACGGGCTGAATATCAATCTTGATGCCCTGATCGTGTACGCCAACGGGATTTTCATCATGATCTACCTGCTGTGCATGCTGGCGGGTTGTCGTCTGCTGAAAGGTCGCTATAAAGCGCTGGCAGTGGTTGGTGGCGTGCTTTGCCTGCTGTTGCTGGCGATGGTGGGGTGGAAAAGCCTGTATGCGATTAGCATGCTGGCGGGGCTGTGGCTGTTTTTACCGAAACGCGGCACCCTGTAAAACAAAGCCCGGTAGCGATTCGCTTACCGGGCCTGGCCTCTTTTACCGATCGTCTTTATGGTCTAAACGGTCGCGCTGTTCATCTTTACGCTGATACTCCCCTTCGAAAGTATCCCCCGGCCCTGTACTGAATCCACCGCCCGGCATACGGCTAAAACGCAGATGCGGCAGTAGCTTCATGGTCAGGTGTTTTTGCACCGGCGGCAGAAGCAGCAGCAGGCCGAGGAAGTCAGTGAAGAACCCCGGCAGGATCAGCAGCAGGCCAGCAATAATCAGCGAGACGCTTTTGATCATCTCTGCGGCCGGGCTTTCGCCTGCGGCCATCTTCTGCTGCATTATCAGGAAATTTTTGAAACCCTGATTACGCACCAGCGACATGCCGATCACCGAAGTGAAAATCACCAGAATCAGCGTTAACAGGACACCCAGTACATGGGCGACCTGGATAAAAATTGAAATCTCGATGTAAACATAGAGAAAGAAAGCAATAAATGGTACCCAGCGCACTGGCATCTCCTGTGTGGCAGGTGCCCTCAGGCCCCTGTCTGAATGTGTTCGCGAAACGCGTCTGTAAGAAATGGTGACGGTTAGCCAAAATTCAATCGGTTTGCACGGATATTTTTTCTGGAAATTTTAAAGCGGTGACTCATTTCACAGATTAATAATTATCATGGAATCGGGTCGATAATAAGTGATCCAGATTACGGCAATTCGCTATCATCAGCATATGATCTCGAACATCTGGCTGATTGAGGGAATAATCGTCGGTCAGAAAATATTCAAAACCACATAAATACTGTGTGTTTAGTACAATCCATCGGCAGCTTGAAAAGAAGGTTCACATGTTAAACAACATTCGTATCGAAGAAGACTTGTTGGGTACCAGGGAAGTTCCAGCGGATGCCTACTATGGTGTTCACACTCTGAGAGCGATTGAAAACTTCTACATCAGCAACAACAAAATCAGCGACATCCCTGAATTTGTACGTGGCATGGTGATGGTGAAAAAAGCCGCAGCACTGGCCAATAAAGAGCTGCAAACCATTCCGAAAAGCGCGGCAAATGCGATTATCGCTGCCTGCGATGAAGTGCTGAACAACGGCAAATGCATGGATCAGTTCCCGGTCGATGTCTATCAGGGCGGCGCGGGTACCTCCGTCAACATGAACACCAATGAAGTACTGGCAAACATCGGCCTGGAGCTGATGGGTCATCAGAAAGGTGAATACCAGTATCTGAATCCGAACGACCATGTTAATAAATGTCAGTCCACTAACGACGCCTACCCAACCGGCTTCCGTATCGCGGTGTATGCCTCCGTGGTGAAACTGGTGGACGCCATTAATCAGCTGGGTGATGGCTTCCAGCGCAAAGCCGTTGAGTTCCAGGACATCCTGAAAATGGGTCGTACCCAGCTGCAGGACGCGGTTCCGATGACCCTCGGTCAGGAATTCCACGCGTTTAACGTGCTGCTTAACGAAGAAACTAAAAACCTGCTGCGCACCTCCGAGCTGCTGCTGGAAGTGAACCTGGGCGCAACCGCCATCGGCACGCGTCTGAATACGCCGGACGGTTACCAGCAGCTGGCGGTACAGAAGCTGGCTGAAGTCTCTAACCTGCCGGTTGTGCCTGCAGAAGATCTGATTGAAGCCACCTCCGACTGCGGCGCGTACGTTATGGTTCACAGCGCCCTGAAACGTCTGGCGGTGAAACTTTCCAAAATCTGTAATGACCTGCGCCTGCTCTCTTCCGGTCCGCGCGCTGGTCTGAATGAAATCAACCTGCCAGAGCTGCAGGCCGGTTCGTCCATCATGCCGGCGAAAGTGAACCCGGTAGTGCCAGAAGTGGTGAACCAGGTCTGCTTTAAAGTCATCGGTAACGATACAACCGTGACCATGGCCTCTGAAGCCGGCCAGCTGCAGCTGAACGTCATGGAGCCGGTCATCGGCCAGGCAATGTTTGAATCCATCCACATTCTGACCAACGCCTGCTACAACCTGCTGGAGAAATGCGTTAACGGCATCACCGCAAACAAAGAAGTTTGTGAAGGGTATGTCTACAACTCCATCGGCATCGTCACCTACCTCAACCCGTTCATCGGCCACCATAACGGCGACATCGTCGGTAAGATTTGCGCCGAAACAGGTAAGAGCGTGCGTGAAGTCGTTCTGGAGCGTGGACTGTTGACCGAAGCCGAGCTGGACGATATCTTCTCGGCCCAGAACCTGATGCACCCGGCATACAAAGCGAAACGATATACCGATGAAAGCGAACAGTAGCAGTTCAGGCTAGGCTTCCTTAAGGCACGTCACTTGTGACGTGCCTTTTTTCTTTATAGGCGTTACCAAAATACAACAATTCAATATCAACTTGTTAATAAGCAAGGCAGGTCCTTATGTTTGGAGCAGAACTCGTCATCGTCCTGTTGGCGATTTATTTGGGAGCAAGACTCGGGGGTATCGGCATTGGTTTTGCCGGCGGTCTCGGGGTGCTCGTACTTACCCTTATCTTTCAGATTAAACCCGGCGCAATCCCTTTTGACGTTATCGAAATCATCATGGCGGTTATTGCCGCTATCGCAGCCATGCAGGTGGCAGGCGGTATGGACTACCTGGTGAGCCTGGCGGAGCGTATGTTACGCCGCCATCCAAAATACATTACCTTCCTTGCCCCGCTGGTGACGTGGTTTATGACCATTCTCGCCGGTACTGGCCACACCGCCTTCTCCACGCTGCCGGTCATTACCGAAGTGGCGAAAGAGCAGGGCATCCGTCCGTCTCGTCCCCTCTCGATTGCCGTGGTCGCGTCCCAGATTGCGATTACCGCATCACCTATCTCCGCTGCAGTAGTCTTCTTCGCCGGTATCCTTGAGCCTATGGGCGTGAGTTACCTGACGCTGCTGGCCATCTGTATTCCGGTGACGCTGATTGCAGTGATGATCACCGCCGTGCTGTGTAACTTCCTCGGCGCCGAACTGAAAGACGATCCGGTTTATCAGGAGCGTCTGGCAAAAGGTGAAGTGAAACTGCGTGGTAGCCAGGTCTTCGAACTGAAGCCGCATGCAAAACGCTCCGTCTTGCTGTTCCTGATCGGTATCGTTGCGGTCATGTTCTACGCAACCGCCATCAGTGACACCGTGGGTCTGATCCAGAACCCGGTCCTGCCGCGTAACGAAGCGATTGTGGTATTCATGCTGACTATCGCTACGCTGATCAGCATCACCTGTAAAATCGACACCAGCGAAGTGCTCAACGCCAGCACCTTTAAATCCGGTATGAGCGCCTGCGTGTGTGTACTGGGTGTGGCCTGGCTTGGTGATACCTTCGTGAAAGCTCACATCAGCGATATCCAGACCGTTGCGGGCGACCTGCTGCACAACTATCCGTGGCTCCTGGCTGTGGTGCTGTTCTTTGCCGCAACCCTGCTTTACTCTCAGGCGGCCACCACCAAAGCCCTGATGCCTGCGGCGCTGATGCTGGGAGTTACCCCGCTGACGGCTATTGCCTCGTTTGCTGCCGTTTCTGCGCTGTTCGTTTTACCCACCTACCCAACCCTGCTGGCGGCGGTTGAGATGGATGACACTGGCTCGACTCGCATCGGTAAGTACGTGTTTAACCATGCGTTCCTGATCCCGGGCGTGGTGGCTATCTCGCTGTGCGTGATCCTCGGCTTTATCATTGGCGGCATCGTGCTGTAAACAATGATGGGTTGTAAAAATAGTTAAAAACGGGCCGCTCTGCGGCCCGTTTCATTAATGACCAATAGCCTTGCGTGATATAGTGAAGACTTTCGTGATGAGGAGGTCGACTCGTGAACACGCCTGATGCTGTTGTTGTCCTTTGTACCGCCCCTGATGAAGCCTCTGCCCAGGATCTCGCCGCCAAAGTGCTGGCCGAAAAACTGGCAGCCTGCGTGACGCTCCTTCCTGGCGCCACCTCCCTTTACTACTGGGAAGGTAAACTGGAGCAGGAGTACGAAGTCCAGATGTTGCTCAAAACCAATCTGGCGAACCAGCAGGCACTCCTGGACTGCCTCAAATCTCATCATCCTTATCAAACCCCCGAACTGCTGGTATTGCCAGTGGTCCACGGCGACAACGATTATCTCTCATGGCTCAACGCTTCCTTACGCTGATCCTGCTGCTGTGCAGCACATCAGTTTTTGCCGGGTTATTTGACGCTCCCGGCCGTTCGAACGTTATTTCTGCCGACCAGGCATTTATTTTCGATTTTCAACAAGACCAGCATGACCTGAATCTTACCTGGCAGATAAAAGAGGGATATTACCTCTATCGCAAGCAGGTCAGCATCACGCCTGTTCAGGCAAAGGTAGGCCCACTTCAGATGCCTGCGGGCGAGTGGCATGAAGACGAGTTTTTCGGCAAAAGTGAAATCTATCGCCAGCGGTTAAGCGTGCCCGTGACGGTCAATCAGGCCGATAAAGGCGCCACCGTGACCGTCACGTATCAGGGCTGTGCCGACGCGGGCTTCTGCTATCCGCCGGAAACCAAAGTCATTCCGCTGAGCGAAGTTAAAGCGGCCGCCAGTATGCCTGCTCTTCCCGCAGGGGAGAGCACCGGGGTGAAGGACGACGGTCGCACAGCGCTGCCCTTCTCCGCCTTGTGGGCTTTACTGATTGGTATCGGCATCGCCTTCACGCCGTGCGTGCTGCCCATGTATCCGCTTATCTCCGGAATTGTCCTTGGCGGTAAGCAACGCCTTTCAACCGCACGCGCCCTGCTGCTGGCCTTTATCTACGTGCAGGGTATGGCGTTGACCTACACCGCACTGGGCCTCGTGGTTGCTGCTGCCGGACTGCAGTTCCAGGCTGCACTTCAGCACCCTTATGTGCTGGCTGGCCTGTCGATCGTATTTATTGTGCTGGCGCTGTCGATGTTTGGTTTGTTCAGCTTACAGCTGCCGTCCGCGTTGCAGACTCGCTTAACGCTGATGAGTAACCGTCAGCAGGGTGGTTCCCCGGGCGGCGTGTTCGTGATGGGTGCCATCGCCGGGTTGATTTGCTCACCGTGCACTACCGCGCCACTGAGCGCGATCCTGCTGTATATTGCCCAGAGCGGTAACATGTGGCTCGGCGGTGGTACGTTGTATCTCTACGCGCTGGGAATGGGTCTGCCATTGATTCTGG
This sequence comes from Enterobacter sp. PTB, assembly GCF_051130085.1. Taxonomy (NCBI): domain Bacteria; kingdom Pseudomonadati; phylum Pseudomonadota; class Gammaproteobacteria; order Enterobacterales; family Enterobacteriaceae; genus Enterobacter; species Enterobacter sp. PTB. The sequence continues at coordinate 1,469 of NZ_JBDKEE010000012.1, read as the reverse complement.
TAACGGTATTTGGCAACCGTCTGCTGCCCAAGAGCGGCCCGTGGATGGAGACGGTGAAAACCGCGTTTGGTTTTGTCATTCTGGCGCTGCCGGTGTTCTTGCTCGAGCGTATTATCGGCGACGCCTGGGGGATGCGCCTGTGGGCAATGCTCGGTGTTGCCTTCTTCTGTTGGGCGTTTATCACAAGCCTGGCAGCGAAAAAGCCGTGGATGCGTCTGGTGCAAATCCTCCTGCTCGCCGCCGCGCTGGTGAGCGTACGGCCACTGCAGGACTGGGCATTTGGCACACCCGCGGGACAAACGCAGGCGCATTTGAACTTCATCCAGATAAAGAACGTGGATGAACTCAACAGCGCACTGGCGCAGGCGAAAGGCAAACCGGTCATGCTGGATCTGTATGCTGACTGGTGTGTCGCCTGTAAAGAATTCGAAAAGTACACGTTTAGCGATCCGCAGGTGCAAAGTGCACTGAAAGAGACGGTTCTGCTCCAGGCGAACGTCACCGCCAACAGTACAGCGGATAAGGCACTGCTGAAGCAACTTAACGTGCTGGGTCTGCCAACCATTCTGTTCTTCAATGAACAGGCCCAGGAGCAGCCCGCACAGCGTGTAACCGGGTTTATGGACGCGACGGCATTCAGCGCGCATTTGCGCAATCGCCAACCGTAAACAACACTTGAAACGGGACAAACCGTTGGGAATAACGGAGGAGATAACCGTGCAACGCGAAGACGTACTGGGACAAGCCCTGCAATTACTTGAGATTCAAGGGATCGCCAGCACCACGCTTGAGATGGTAGCCGACCGTATTGATTATCCTCTGGATGAACTCATGCGCTTCTGGCCGGATAAAGAGGCGCTGCTTTACGATGCCCTGCGTTATCTCAGCCAGCAGGTTGATGTCTGGCGCAGGCAGCTGATGTTAAATGAAGAACTGACTGCGGAGCAAAAGTTGCTGGCGCGTTATACCGCCCTGAGCGAATGCGTAAGCAACAACCGTTATCCGGGTTGCCTGTTTATTGCCGCCTGCACCTTCTACCCTGACCCCGGTCATCCTATCCATCAACTGGCGGATCAGCAAAAGCGGGCGGCGCATGATTTCACGCACGAACTGCTGACCACGCTCGAAGTGGATGACCCGGCGATGGTCGCTAAGCAGATGGAGCTGGTACTGGAAGGTTGCCTGAGCCGCATGCTGGTAAACCGTAGCCAGGCCGATGTGGATACAGCACACCGTCTGGCCGAAGATATCCTGCGTTTTGCGCAGTGTCGTATGGGTGGCGCGCTGACGTAATCTGTCTGAAGAATTTGACCTGTTCGGCGCGTAAACCGTCAGATTGCCGCAAAGTTAAGCAGTTGAACGGCTTTTCCCGAAATAGTGTTGACGATCAGGCGCGATTGCGGTTTAATGCGCTCCGTTGCCCGGATAGCTCAGTCGGTAGAGCAGGGGATTGAAAATCCCCGTGTCCT
>NZ_JBDKEE010000129.1:0-464 GCF_051130085.1 Enterobacter sp. PTB | reverse complement strand
GTATTCTCCATCTCCGGTCGTGGTACCGTTGTTACCGGTCGTGTTGAGCGCGGTATCATCAAAGTTGGCGAAGAAGTTGAAATCGTTGGTATCAAAGAGACTGCTAAGTCTACCTGTACTGGCGTTGAAATGTTCCGCAAACTGCTGGACGAAGGCCGTGCTGGTGAGAACGTAGGTGTTCTGCTGCGTGGTATCAAACGTGAAGAAATCGAACGTGGTCAGGTACTGGCTAAGCCAGGCTCAATCAAGCCACACACCAAGTTCGAATCTGAAGTGTATATCCTGTCCAAAGACGAAGGCGGCCGTCATACTCCGTTCTTCAAAGGCTACCGTCCACAGTTCTACTTCCGTACAACTGACGTGACCGGTACCATCGAACTGCCAGAAGGCGTTGAGATGGTAATGCCAGGCGACAACATCAAGATGGTTGTGACGCTGATCCACCCAATCGCGATGGACGACGG
>NZ_JBDKEE010000128.1:0-468 GCF_051130085.1 Enterobacter sp. PTB | reverse complement strand
ATCACTAAAGAGAAAATGCATGAGGAACGGCAAGGGAATGTCTAAAGTAAAAGTGAAAACACTGATTGGCACGACTGTTGCGGTTCTGTTTTTTCTGACGGTGATCGTGGCTTTTTTGTTTTATGCCTTTCCTGAAACAATGGTGTCCACAACAGGGCTTGGTCCCTGGGATGGTCAGCGGATCTTCACCTGTTGTTCTCTGATGGCTGCTATCTGGTTTTTACTGGGCTGGCTGATTGAACAGATGTTCAATACTTCAGGTAAATCCGGTCTGTATTATCAGTGGGGCGTAAACCGAAAGCAGGATGTCGGTGAAATATCAACCGATCTCCCTGAGGTCGGAAGTCATGAAGAAAGTCTCTGCGCGGAAACCATCCGGGAGCACCTTCAGCTTCGCTATGGCCCTCGCTGGCAAAAGAAAGTCCGTATTTTCCTGGTGACGGGGAGTCCGGAAGATACGGAGAGCGC
>NZ_JBDKEE010000127.1:0-474 GCF_051130085.1 Enterobacter sp. PTB | reverse complement strand
TCTCCATCTGGTTAAAGTAATCCAGCTGTTGTCCGTCCACCGTCAGCTGCATCCGGGCCACGTCTTTCGACGGTCGGGGCAGGAGTTCAAAATGAACCCCGGCATCACCACCCGCAAAGACGATGTCGGAAAGCGCGGTCAGCTGGTTCACCGATGCGAGAAACGCCGGGTTGATACGCATCCCCTGGCTGGCCGCAGGATCCACCACCCAGCGGTTGCCTTCCAGACGCAGCATGCCCCCCAGATTCGCGTGCAGGAAGGTGGAGATCCTTCCCGTATCCGCCCGTAAAAACTGCGCCAGCATCGGTAAAGAGGCGTCGCTGCCGGTGGCGCTGAACGGATAGCGTCCGGTAAAGGCGGTATTCCACGGCCTCACGATGGCACTCTGCCAGCGGGCGTTCAGCCCCCCCGCCGCCGGAGCCAGTACCTGACGCCAGGCCAGATCCAGCGGCTGCACAAACAGGGCCTGCCCGA
>NZ_JBDKEE010000126.1:0-474 GCF_051130085.1 Enterobacter sp. PTB | reverse complement strand
GGGAGAGAATGTCCACCATCTGGCGGATTTCATTGTCGCGACCAAACACCGGGTCAATTTTGCCGTCACGGGCTTTTGCGGTCACGTCGGTGGTGAAACGGTCAAGCACCGCCAGCAGGGCCGCTGCGGGTTTGCCTTCCTTTATTGCGGGGGTATCAGCACCCACTGGACGCCCGACAAATGCCACGTTACCGTTGTCGGTATCGCCGCCATCACCCGCCATCAGTACCGATTCTTTCGCCTGCTCCTCCGGGCGCTCGTCCGACTGCACATCCAGCAGCGGGCGCAGGTGCGTTATCTGTCCGGCGGTCAGGGAGAGCAACGGCCAGAGGCCGTCGCAGTGCAGCAGCGACGGATGGCTGCGAAAAGCCATCAGCAGGTGGATACTGCGTATCTGCTCTTCGCCTGCCAGCGACGCGCACAGCCACGCCTGGCGCAGCAGTTCATTAAACTGCGCGGACAGCTGCGGGCGGC
>NZ_JBDKEE010000125.1:0-482 GCF_051130085.1 Enterobacter sp. PTB | reverse complement strand
AACCGCGAATTCAGATAATAAGTGCAACGCTCGGTCATGTGGATGGGGGAACGGTTAGCTACCGATAAGCTATCCTGCTCTTCCGACCAAAGATGAGCGAGTAACTATGAGATATCAGCAGCTAACCGAAGGGTTACGATACCAGATAGCCCTGTTGTGTGAAGATAAAGTTAGTCAGGCCGAGATTGGCCGCCGCTTAGGCGTCAGTAAGTCAACGGTCTCGCGAGAACTGCGGCGTAATCGCTCTGTAGATGGCTACCTGCCAGCGGTAGCGCAAAAGCTTAGCGACAACCGGCGTAAAGCTGCCGGCAAACGACTGATGCACGAGGATACGGTCTTCTTTGTCGAAGAAGCGCTGAACTGGCTGTGGAGTCCGGAACAGATCAGCGCCATTGGCAATATCATCGGCAGACCGGTTAGCCACGAGTGGATCTACCAGCACGTGGCCACCGATAAAGCCTTCGGCGGAGAGCTGTACAAAT
>NZ_JBDKEE010000124.1:0-489 GCF_051130085.1 Enterobacter sp. PTB | reverse complement strand
CCCAGTGGCAGGAGACGGACCTGGCGTTTGTGCAGCGCATTCTGGCAGAGGTCGGCATCTGGTATCGCCAGATGATGCACGATGTGACCGGGCTGGATGTGACGGTCTTCGGTGACAGACAGCAGCAGTATCTGCCTGAGCAGCCTCTGCCATACCACGAGCCGTCCGGCCTGTATGATGGTGCCGAACTCTGCTGCTGGGGGCTGCGCACCTGGCACAACGCGGCGACGGGGAGCGTGTCTGTTCGTGATTACAATCCTCGTACCGCACGTGAGCCCATGGATGCCGCTGTTTCTGTGCGTGCTGCGGGCGTGACGACGGGTGGGCATTACCGTGATAGCGAGTCTTATCTTCACGCCGGAGAGGATACCGCCCCGGCTCCTGAAACCGGGGGCTTTTATGCCCGCATCCGCCATGAGCGCGAGCTGAATAACTCGGCTTACCTTCACCTGTTCAGCAACGCTTACTGGCTGAGTCCGGGGAGGGTGA
>NZ_JBDKEE010000123.1:0-493 GCF_051130085.1 Enterobacter sp. PTB | reverse complement strand
TATGTTTGCTGCGCTCAAGGATGGTGCTGGTGATCGTTACTGTTGCCACCGCGCCGTAATCCTTAAAACTGATTTTCATGGCAGTATCCTCACCATCATTTGAGCAAAACCGATAAATGAGATAACTCCGGCGGTAAAACCAAGTCCCGCCAGTGATGAGAAAAAAAGGGTTAACAATGCCAGTTCAGAGACCTTTTTCATTTCTGCGCCCCTTTAAGGAATTTCTTCACGTCCCAAATCCAGAAATTCAGCACCATGTGGTTGTAAGAGGGGAGGCGCTCATAACCCTCATGACCCCACTGATCAATCACACGCATGCGGGATTTCTGTACCCAAAAAACTCTCACCAGTCCGAGAATGAGTAAGAGGTCTATGGTTATAAGAAGGCTGATCGGCATCACTCCTCCTCCCCGAAGGTCTGACGCGGATCCTTACGCAGCACAAACCCGCCGAACTCCGGATTCTGCCAGCGCTTACGCTTACCTTGTGGCGG
>NZ_JBDKEE010000122.1:0-494 GCF_051130085.1 Enterobacter sp. PTB | reverse complement strand
ATGTAATTATGTCATTCATTAAAGACAAGACTGCATACAAAACAGCAATTCTTATTTTCGTACATTACGGAGAAGAATATCGCCACATTGCGGACTTATTCATACGTAAAGCGTACGGGTTGTAGAAATGAGCACAAACACCATCAGAACCCGCAGGAATAAACTTGTTCAGGCAAAAATAAATTCAGTCATGCGCAGAACGGGCGGAAATGTACAACTGGTAAAAATCGACGGCGATATTTTATTTCCCGTCAAGTTATCAGAGGGCGTACTGACAAATGCACTGACAGGCGTATTCGAGGCAATGATATACGACAACCACAAACGCACCGAAGCTGAGAGGCTAATTGCTGAGCATTATTCTGACTGCATGGGCATTCACAAACTGACACCCGATGGTGTGGATTTCATGAACGCGATAGTAAAAACAATCGCAGAGCAACAAATCACAGAAAAATTAGCATCTGGAGAAATTAAATAATGACAAAGAAAGC
>NZ_JBDKEE010000121.1:0-497 GCF_051130085.1 Enterobacter sp. PTB | reverse complement strand
GAACTGGCGCAGCTTTCCCCGTCATGGGCGCAGGACTATGGTTTCGCGCTGGTGGCACAGACGCAGCGCCTGTGGCCGCATCAGCCCGATACCGCCGCGCTGGCGAAACAGTGGCAGCAGCAGGTGGAGGCGAATGCCCTGCCGGAAGCCCGTCTGCAGGGCTGGCATCAGGCGATGGTGCAACTGCAGGCACTGACGAACAGACTCAACAGTACCGATATGCAGCGGGGGAAATACCTGACGGTCTCGGAGCTGAAGTCGTCGGTGTTTGCCATCACGCAGATCCTGAGCCAGAACGTGCCGCTGGAAGAACAGTTACGCCAGCTGTCACAGCAAAAAAATAATGATGGCAGCCAGACTGCGACGGAACAGCAGGCCGCGCAGCATCTTCTGCAGTTGCAGAACCGCTACGCACTGACCGTACAGGCTGGAAAGTTAACCCCATGACACACGACGATAAAACACAACCCGATAATCATTTCTTACTGTGGACGGTG
>NZ_JBDKEE010000120.1:0-497 GCF_051130085.1 Enterobacter sp. PTB | reverse complement strand
GAGGGCAACCTGCAGCCGGTCATCACCCCTTCAGATCTCGATGGCTGGGGTGTGAACCTGAAGAGCCGGGATGACCTGAGCGCCCTGCCGGTGAAGGAGGCGCTGACGCAGCCCCTGACCACGTACATTCCGCAGGCCTCCATGAAGCTGGATTTCTCGCAGATGCGCCTGATGGTGAACATCCCGCAGCTCTACATGAAACCGAACCGTGACACCCTGGCGGACCCGTCCCTGTGGCAGGACGGGGACACGGCATTCCTGCTCAACTACAACCTGAGCGGCAGCACCTATGAAAGTAAAAACGACGGTAACCGCAACAACAACCAGGGGTTCTTTGCCTCCCTGCAGCCCGGAATTAACGTGGGGCCGTGGCGTATCCGTAACAGCTCCACGTACAGCTACAACCAGCAGCGTTTTGACCGCTATGATGCCCTGCAGAATGAAAAAAACCGCATGGTGCAGACCCAGACCCAGTGGACATCCCTGCAGACGTACGT